>JAWBOF010000118.1:0-4368 GCA_038826685.1 Bathyarchaeia archaeon | reverse complement strand
AACTCGGCGCGCATTCGAGGATCCGCCCCGCGTACATCACCGCGACCTCGTCGGCAATCAGACGGACCACGGCGAGATTGTGGCTGATGAAAAGATACCTCTCCCGCACGATTCGCCTACTAGCCTTTCCCCTCATCGTGGCAACTTGCAGAGTAATGGCAGAAATGTTAAGCGCGCCCTTCATCGCCAACGCTTGAACAATACATCGGGAAATATCGTCTTGAGCGATCGGCTTTTGCCGCATATAGTTTTCAGCGGCTTTCAAGCGAGAAGCAATTTTTAACGGTTCGCCGTACAAGCCTAAACCAGCCTTTGTCAGCCGCAGAGTAGTCGCTAATCCTTCGTATTCGGGTTTTTCGAGAATTAGTTTTTCGAGAAAATCGAGTCTCTGGATTATTTGGTCGAGTTTTTTGCTGAGTTCTTCCGTGCTGGACTCGGGGTTTTCTTTTTCGCTCAAGACTATTCGGCTTCTTGAACATCGCGTGAGTAAATAATTATTTCTGATTGTTTAAATGGTTGACTACGCAAAAGCGAACTCTGAAATCATTAAAGTTTATTTTGTTGAGAAAAGCATAAGCGTAATCTTCAGCCTCGAGGATTCAACACATGCGAAACATCAGCAGACGAGGGCGCCTCCACAAATTCGCGGCTAATTTCTCTTTTCTTAAAGGCAACCTTCTAATCCTTACGATCAGCTGGATGTTTTGGTTTCCCGCCATAAGGCTCACCGAAAGCTATGGTCAACTTTACATCGTAGCCCTCGGCGCCTCCACCATAATCCTTGGCGCGATTAACTCCATCTCCACCGCAACCCTCTCAATCGTGCGAATCCTAGGCGGATACATCGCCGACCGATTTGGAAGAAAAAAAATCTTAACAACCATGACCTTCGCCATTACAGCCACGTACCTCGTCTACGCTTTCGCGCCGGATTTGGAGTGGCTGTTGCCCGGTTGGCAGTGGATACTCATCGGGGCAACGTTGCAGAATGTTTTTCTCCTGTACCAACCAGCACTCATTGCGTTAAGAGCAGACAGCGTGCCGGCGGAAAAGAGAGGCTTCGGCTTTGCCCTCACAGAATTCCTGCCAGGAATAATCAGCATCCCAGCCCCTATCATCGCGGCTTGGCTGGTTATTACCAATGGAACAGTGCGGGGCATGCAAATTGCGTATTTTGCTGCCTTTGCTTTAGGCGTCGCGGCTGGGGTTGTTCGGCTTTGGCTTAGGGAAACTCTGCCGGAGAGGAAGGATAAAAGGCAGGATAATTTCCAGAGTGATTTCAAGAAGGAATACGCGGACGCTGTTAGGTTTATTTTTAAAAACATGCGTAACATTGCCTTGTTTTATATACTTTACAATTTTGCTTTTTTGGGGGCTAGCCCGCTTTTCTCGATTTACGCCAAGTTTTTCATGGAGTTGGGTGATGCTGGCTGGGGTGCGATGTATGCGGTTTCCTACGTTCTCTACTTGGTGTTGCTGGTTCCGACGGGGTTGATGGTTGACAAGTTTGGTCGAAGAAAAATTCTTCTACTCTCCGTGGGGTCTCTCGTGGTTTTCAGTTTCATCTACGCCATGGCTCCGTTAACCATGCCTTACGACTTGCGTCTGCTTCTACTTGTCACGGTTTATTCTGTCATACTGTTGGCCAACGTTGCCCAAGTTAACGCGGTCTCTGCATTGGAGGCGGATTATATTCCTCGAGAAAAACGTGGACGTGTTACGGCGGCATTGGCGTTCGTTGCTAGTCTTTCGGGTGCTTTTGGGCAAGCGCTTGGTGGTTTTGAATACGATGCGCTAGGTCCGCGGTTTCCTTTTGTTGTCTTGACTGTTTTTATGATTCTGAGCCTGATTGTGGTTTTCTTTAAGATTAAGGAACCCGCAACACGGGAAGTGTAGTCCTCAGGGATGTATCGACGGTTGGAATATTTTGCAATCTAAAATTACGGATATATTTGGTTTTGTTCAAGTTTTGTTTTGAGGAAGAAAGGGTCTTACATGACGCTTCGGACTTTGCAGATTAAGTTTTGTTTTCCACCCTTGTACGGGGTCTATGACACTGGAGACGGAACGATCTATATTTTCGGCGACCACGACGGCTTAATTGAAGACATAATCAGCCACGAAGTTCTTCACTGGGTGGTGCAGAAAGTCGCCGGCAAAGACGCCAGCCTACGCTTGGATAATGTTCCCTCAAAACTTCTCAGAGCATAGCGCCGTCGCATTAATAACAGTGAAATACCTCTTTTTCGTAAAAACCTTCACAAGATGCATTGTTAAATGTGATGCGAATTGAGTAGTGAATCTGAAATTAGGAAAGGCTTCGCCGAGGGTTTTTGGAGTGACGAAGAGATAAAGGAGATTTTCCTCGAAAAACAACGTGAGTTCATGTGGAACGATGACTATTGGCGAAACGTTCTCGTCCCGTTGTTCAACTTGAGGCATGATTCCACAGTGTTAGACGTGGGGTGCGGGCTGGGATTCTTGGCGCGAAAACTTGCTGAGCATCATCCCGAGGGCAAATCAATCGGCGTAGACTTGGACCCTAAACTAATCGAATCTGCGAAGAAGGTTGCGCAAAAAATCTTTCCTAACCACGCCTTTGATTTCCGTGTTGGTAACGCTTATGAGTTGCCCGTCGAAAGTGAAAGTGTTGACCTTACAATTTGTCAATGCGTGCTTATGCATTTGGAAGAACCGTTGAAAGCCCTTCATGAAATGCAACGCGTTACCCGAAAAGGCGGACGGGTGGTTGCGATTGAACCAGATTACGGGAGCGTGTCTTTTTTTGACTCTGCCTTCGAAAAGATGGGCTACTCCGTCGACGACCGCGCGAAGTTTTGGCGGTGGGAACTGCAGAGAAGACTGGGAAAGAAGAAACTCGGCAAAGGCGACGACGACATCGGCTCAAAACTGGCACCACTCTTCTTCCAAAGCGGCCTCCGCGTGGTAGATGTTCGCTGCTTTGACCGCGTGTTTTGGCTCGTTCCGCCATATGACCGTAAAGGAAACGACCTTGAACTAGAACAACTTCTTCTGCCGCCCGAATTTTATTTTGAAAAACTCGACACCTGCGCCGAGCTTCTTGCCGGAGGAGGCACTGAAGAGGAATTCAAGGAATATTTAAGATTGATGAAAAAAGAACATGAAATTCGCCAGCAACAAGTCAAAGAAAAAACATACCTCGCGTCGCTTACTCAAGCCCTAGTAATAGCAATAGGGGAGAAAATCTAGCCCCTATTCTCCATAAACTCTCACGGGCTTTCCCAAAAGTTTTTCATCCAGCTCCGTTATGCCGTAGCCTGCTTCGTTGCCCGGTATTCTTTCAGAATCTTTCAATCCAGCTCCGCCTTTAGAGACCAGTTTGTCCGCTAATAAGATGTCGCAGTCTAAATCAGCGTATTGTACGTTCTTTGTCGCTGCGGCGAAATGAACGGCTGCGGTTATGCCGACTGTGGATTCTCCCATGCATCCTATCATGCAGGGTACGTTTGCGGCTTCAGCTATGTGGGCTATTTTTCGAGCGTTGTGGATGCCTCCGCTTTTCATGAGTTTGATGTTAATCATGTCTACAGCGTTTGCTTTGATAAGTTGCAGTGCGTCGGCCGGCGAGTGCACGCTTTCGTCCGCCATGACGGGGATGGGTGACTCTTTTTTTACTTTTGCTAAGCCTCGAGTGTTTTTTGCTTCTGTTGGTTGTTCAACAAATTGTATGTTGAATTTGTCCAGTTTTTTGAGAGCATCTATGGCTTGAGCTACTGTCCAGCCTTGATTTGCGTCTATGCGAACCACGGTCTTAGGTCCCACTGCTTCGCGGATGAGTTTGATTCTTTCTACATCCTCTTTCGGGTCTACGCCGACTTTCACCTTCAAAGCCTTAAACCCCATCTTAACTGCCTTCACAGCGTCCTTCGCCATTTCTTTGGGCGCTTTAATGCTCAACGTAATATCAGTCAAGACTCTATCTCGAAATCCTCCTAACAACCGCCATGTTGGTTTGCGTGCGGTTTTGCCGAGAACATCGTGCAACGCAAGGTCGATTGCTGCTTTCGCGCTTGGATTATGCGTAACTATGGCGTCCATAAGGTCAACGTCTTGCGCAATGCGAAGTGGGCACATGCCGATCAAGCGTGGGCTAATCTTGTCGAGTGTTTTGAGTATTGTTTCGGGCGTCTCATTTGTGACTCGTTTGGAGGGCGAGGCTTCTCCCCAACCAAAAACGTCATAGTCCGTGATTATTTTCACGAGTGTGTTACGGTTTTCGGTGCTTGTGCCCGCTGAAATGACAAAGGGTTCTTTGTAGCGTAGTGGAGAAGGGCATTGGTCAAGAGAATCACACCACTTCAATGGTAAAAATCTCACAAGAACCGC
>JAWBOF010000117.1:0-4368 GCA_038826685.1 Bathyarchaeia archaeon | reverse complement strand
CTGGTTTTGGTCATGTTCTGGCATCAACAATGTCCCTACTGTAGAATTCTTGATCCGGTTTTTGTTGAGCTTTCCAGAGAATACGCGGGCAAACTGAAGTTTGTCAAATTCAACGTGCTTGAAAATCAAGAAAACCAAACACTTGCTAGTATGTATGGCATCTTAGGCACGCCTACGCTTAAGTTCTTTTGTCAGGGAAGACCCATCCAAGATATTGTTGGCGCGCTGGAAAAAGACCTCCTGCGGCAAGGTATAGATTTTGCAGTCAACAAACACCGAGACTGCGCCGAAAAAAGTACACCACTAAAACTGCCCTACATAAGTTGATGATGGACGTAAATTATTTTATCGTCTATCCGTGGTAGT
This sequence comes from Bathyarchaeia archaeon, assembly GCA_038826685.1. Classification (GTDB taxonomy): domain Archaea; phylum Thermoproteota; class Bathyarchaeia; order Bathyarchaeales; family SOJC01; genus JABFQO01. Next base: position 4,002 of record JAWBOF010000117.1, on the reverse strand, counting down.
AGGGTTCTCTTATTTGGCACATGTGCCTAAAAAGTTGTGCAATTTCTTCGTCGCTGGCTCCGTTTCGCATGGGCGTCAACACGTCCACTAGGTTGTCCTTTCGCATCAAGCATGGCTTTAATCGTCCGTCACTCGTAACCCGCAGCCGACTGCAGTGCAGACAAAACTCTGTATTCTCTGTCGGACGAATCAACTCCACATCCACGCCGGGCAAACTGTAAACCCGCCGATTATGCATAAACTCTCGCACTTTCACGCTGGTTGCCTTTGCCTTCAACTCCTCTTCAAACACATCAAGCGTCATATGGTACTTGGCAAAATATTCCGGGCTAACGTTGATAGGCTCTAATTCGATCAACTGCAAAACCGTCCCGCTTTCCCGCGCGTAATCTGCCATTCGCCAAATCTCGCCGTCGTTAACGCCCTTCAAGACAAGCATGTTCAACTTAACCGGCGAAAACCCAGCGTCCACCGCCTCGCCTATGCCGTCAAGTACGCTTCTTAAATCGCCACCAAGCAAGTCGCGGTATGTTTTATGATTGAGTGTGGGGATGTTCACGTTGACCCGTTGCAGCCCGTAGTTGTGTAGGTGTCTTGCCAGGGGCGCTAGGAGGGTTCCGTTCGTGGTCATGGATAAATCCTTCAATCCCTTAATCGACGCGATGCCTTGGATTATGCTGAGAATATCGCGTCTAAGCAGCGGTTCGCCGCCCGTGAGTTTGATGTCAGTGATGCCTAAGCCAACTGCCACCCGTACGATGCGGATAATTTCATCCGACATCATTTCCACGACTGAGTTCTCGGGCCTCTTCTCCTGACCTTCACGGTGACAGTACGGACAGTGCAAGTTGCACCTTTGCGTGACCGAAACCCGCAGATTAAGCAGCGGTCGACCAAACCTGTCCTCGAGTACCATTAACCTTCACGCGCGTGTTTCACGATGTGACCCGCTTCGGATAATATAAGCCTTTCAACACAAAGCCTCACGGCGTTCGGACTGCCCGGCAAACAGAAAACCGCCTTCCCACCGTCGCTCACTCCAGCCAATGCACGGCTCATAATCGCCGCAGAACCAATCTCATCGAAGCTTAGCCGCCGAAAAATCTCGCCGAAACCCGGCAAAGTCTTCACGAGCAGGGGTCTAACAGTTTCGATCGTTACGTCCGAAAGGGCGATGCCCGTGCCGCCACACGTAACCACCACATCGACGTCGTGTTTGCCCAGCGCCTCGCTGACAGCCTTGCCTATCAGAACCCGATCGTCGGGCACAAGAGAACGCAGAACGACTTTGTGACCTGCTTTTTTAACAAGTTGCATGGTTAGATCGCCCGAGGGATCCTCTACCTTACTGGCTGATTTCTGCTCCTTGAAGCGTGAGGAACTAACTGTAATTACGGCGAAGCCTAATGTTTTTGGCGCTTCGGCTTTGTGCTTGCGTGAGGTTTCGCTCAATGCTTTCCCTCTCGTTTCTCCTTATGCGTCACGTGAATCTCTTTTATCACTGTGTGTGGGTACTGTCCTGCCTCGTCCTTCTCGTACTGCTTCGTCATGTCCCAAACCGTCAACAAGGCCGTGGAAACAGCGACTAAAGCCTCCATTTCAACACCCGTCTTGGCGATGGTTTTTACAGTGGCCTCGGCGACGATTGTAGAGTCATCCTTAACCTTTACTTGCACGTCAACGTTTGTCAACGGCAACTGATGACAAAGAGGTAGCAGTTCGCTGGTTTTTTTTGCTGCAGAAATCCCAGCTATTTTTGCCACAGTAATAACGTCGCCTTTTTCGATTTTGTCTTCTTTTATTCGTTTTACTGTTGTCTTTCTTAAGCGGATGCTTCCGAAGGCAGTTGCTTCGCGGAAGACTTCTGGTTTACGGCTCACGTCAACCATGCTCATGCTAGTTCACCATTTTTCTTGTTAGTTTTTAAATTGTGAAAGGTATAATTGTCCCTTCTTAGGCAGGGGTTGTTGGTGGTTTTCTTTTTTTGTATAATTCTTTGGTGTTTCGCTCGGTGAAGTTGTCTTTGGTGGCGTCGTGAACCTAAGGCTATCATCCTGCAACACTCGCACGCGTTCTTTCACGTCTTGAACTGCGCGGTTCAATGCAGCTAAAGAAGTTCGTAACAACTCTACGTCTCTCATCAATCGTTCCAGCATAGGTTGAACGGTTTCTGGCGCCTCGATCGTCACCACTGTTCCCTTCGCTTCCAATACTTCCCTCAACCTTAAAACCTCGCTTATCAGTGGCGAAGGGTTCTCCTTAACTTCGCGTATTTGCATGAGAAAATCCGAGCCTTCCACCACTGCGTGACGCAACTGGTCAAAAGCCAGACGCGAATTAGCCAGGGGGTCTGCTGAATTTTGGAATAAGATGTCCCTGAAATTGGTCAGTCCTTGCGAAAAAGCGTTAAACTTCTCCTCGATAGCCGTGGCTTGCTCGGGTTTTAGGATCATCATGTGTTCTTTGCAGCTTTCCCCCAAATCCTTCAACCGCGTAACTAACGCCTCGGCTCTTTTCCACAAATCCATCGGCGGCAAACGTTCGAACAAAACACCCGTAGTTATGTCTGTGGCCAGGTGCTGCAGGTTTTCTTCAAACTCCTTCAACAATTTACCAAACTCTTCTCGAATCATAATTTTTTCACTATTCCTTCTTTCTTTTCGGTTTGTTCCCAACTTTCAATTAACTCTTTAACCGCTCTCGTGCGCGAATTGTTCTCGTTCAAGCGGTAGATGCGAATACGCCCAAACGACTTGTGACAAACCAGCCCAGCGTCTTCGAGCGCTGAAAGATGCTGAATTGCCGTGGCATAGTTAAGACCTGTACGACGGGCAATTTCGGAGATGTTTAACTCGCCGATTTCCACAAGTAATCGGAGGATTTTGACGCGGCCACGTGAGGAGAATACTTCTTCAACCATCACTGCGCCTTTAGCCTCCTACTTAATTCTCGTTCCAGTTCTTCTGCTGGTACGTAGGGCAACTCGATTAGCGTGGTTTTTCCACGTATTCCACCCTCTGAAACCTTAGCTTCGATGATGTCTGTGGTTGAAAGGTTGTTTACGTATTTCCACAATTGCGTGTGCCGCCGCGGCTTCTCGCCATACTCTTCGCAGACAATGTTGTAAGCTTCTTCAGCTTCGCCCATGGTAATGTACGTCGCGTTTGTTTGCTTAAACCGTCGCGCCACGCCAAGCAAGAACAGTTTTTCATGAAGTTCCAGAGAGAAAACCGCTTCCTTCTGCACAGTGGGGTAGACACTGCTCGACGCGCGCCTGACGCAGTCGGGGGAAACCTTCCGCAAGCCCGAAGCGTCAGCGTACTTGCCTGCTCGCCACAGCAACTCGATCGCGTATCTTGCGTTGCCGTTTTCTTTTTCTGCTTGTTCTGCTATGAGGGCTATGACTTCTTCGTCGACCACGTCGTTTCTGAACGCCAATGCGACTCGTGAGTTAAGGATGTCTCTTAACTGGCTTTTTGTATATTCCTCAAGAAAGATAATGTTGCGTTGAAGTGTGCTACGTGTGCTCTCATCCAAAGCGTCCAGACAGCTAAGTTCACGAAGAATACAGAGCAGTGAAAGCCTCTGTGGGGCTTTAAGTCGGCTTTCGTTGATTCTGGTTAGTTTGTAGATGGAGTCTGCCCCTTCGTTTTGTATCAACGCCTCTAACTCGTCCAAGGCCAGAATAATGAACATGTTCTTTTCGTCAAGCATCTGCAGAAGCATCTGCAACAGTTCTTCAGAAGAATAGCCTCTTTTTGGAAAATGCGGATAAAAATCAAGAATCACCTGTTGCAGAATCATGAAAAGACTGCCCTTCCGTTCTCGGCAATTCACGTGAACGTAGCGAAGGCTTATTCCCTTCTCTTGTGCTCTCTGCATCAGCTTTAAGCCGAAAATTTTTGCCAACGCGGTTTTTCCCGTGCCCACTTTGCCGACTATTAATGCTCGTTGCGCCATTTTGCCGGGCACCTCGGTGGCGAACTGGAAGAATTTGGTGAG
>JAWBOF010000116.1:0-4390 GCA_038826685.1 Bathyarchaeia archaeon | reverse complement strand
TTCTTGGTGGGTTTCAAGAGTTGAACGTGCTCCACCTCGACTGATTTCTTCAATTCTTTCAGGACGTTTTCTGGCGTAGAAGTAGCCTCTGTAAAGTCAAGGTAAACCAGTCCTTTTGCTGTTTTTTCGGTAAGTTTTGGCTTGGAGTATTGTATGAATATCATGGGCGCATTTGCTTTAGCTGTGATCTCTGCGACTTTTAGGGTTATGTTTGGGTCGAGCATGGTTTTGAAGGCGTAACCGTAGATTTTTCTGTTTGCGAGGTAGACCACTCGTCCTACGTCGAGAGGTTCATTGTGAGCAATCATTTGGAAGGATTCTCCGGTTTGATTACGCAAGTGTCGGGGTGGCTTATAAAATGCTTGTGCAACGAGTTGTCCTACACACAGTGTTTTAGTCCTTGAAAAACGGCGGTTGACCCACATGTTTATTTGCTGATTCTGTGGCATAATTGCTTTTAAGGTGTTAGGTTATGGCGAAGGTTAAAGCCCACGCCCGATGGGTAGAAAACACACGAAGCATCGTGGACAACACCAGAACTCACAGCATAGTTTTGGACGTAGAGACGACAAAAGGCGGGACAGATTCTGGACCAACGGCTTTGGAGCTTTCGCTCATGAGCCTCGCAGGCTGCGCCATAACAATATTTGCTGATGTTGCAAAAAAGAGTAAAATTCCGTTGACCAAAATGGAAGTCGAGGTTGAATCTGAGAAATCCCCAGACTCGCCGGTAATAAGCAATGTGAACCTAAAAGTGCGTATTGCAGGAAAAGCGAGGCATGAGTTACTGGAGGCTGCATGGCGCAGAACAGAAGCTAACTGCCCAGTGTTGTTCGCATTCAAAGAACCCATACCCATAAAGGTTGAAACAGAAATAATATCAGAATGACCACATTATCTTCGGTAAGAAACTCTGCAAGATAGAACCCGCAAGTCTCTGTTCATGTTTGAGGTGTATTTGGAGCTTGATGGCGCCATATGTGGAAGAGGTTTTGGAAACGCGGCACGTACAGAATCTACAAGTAAACCTTGCTCTTAAGGAATATACAGAAACCATTATTCCCTCGTCAAAGTATTCGCAACTGTTTTTAAAGCCATTTCCCTAAACGCTTGCATCTGTGCACTCGTGAATGGCTTTTGATTTTGCAACGCGGGATTTATCATCTCCACATTTGCCCTAAAATTTTGCAAAACATACCTTCTGCAGCCCTTTATCCTCATACAAATCTGCTCAATATCCCACAGTTCATGAATTGTGGGCACCAACGTCGTACGAAACTCGTAATCAACCTTACTCAACATAAGAATATCAATAGTTTCTTCAATTCTAGCCAAAAAATGTTCCACATCAACACCCGTGGCTTTCGAATATTTTTCAACCGTCAAAGGTGCCTTTAAATCAACAGCAACATAATCAACCAAACCATGTTCAATAAGATCCTCAACCATCTCAGGGTTAGTACCATTCGTATCAAGCTTTACACCCAGCCCAAACCCCTTGATCATTTCACAAAAACTCGGCAACCCCTCGTGCAAAGTTGGCTCACCACCAGTGACCGCAACACCGTCAATCCAACCTCGCCTATCCTTCAAGTACCGCAGGACCTCATCGAGAGGAATTGTCTGCATTTCTCCAGGGCGCAGCACTAGTTGGGCATTATAGCAGTTTGGACAGCGAAAATTACAGTTGGGCAAAAAAACCACTGATGCGACCTTATCCTGCCAATCGACAAGGCTAAGATCGACAAACCCTTTAATCGGTACTGGTTCCATTAGAGCCGTTTCCTTACTTCGTTTTCAAGTTCTTCTTGGCTGATGAGTTTGCCCCGCGCTATAACGTCGTCGTCGATGGCGATGCTGGGCGTGCTCATGATTTGGTACATTAATCCTTCGATTTCGCCGTCGGGTGTGCTTATATCGATTTCTCGGTAGCCAACGTTATATTTACTCGCGACTTCTTTTGCCAATTGCTTAGCCGCTGGACAGTTCGGGCACGTTTTCATGGTGAAGACTTTTAATTCCATGGCTTTCACGCTTCAAATTAGCCTTGTTATGCTATCTTGCGTTTTAATGTTTTTTACATTTTTACGACATTTTTAGAAAGAAGAGAAAAAGCCGTTTAAACAATCTTTGATAGACCTCACTAACGGATATTTCTCCCTTACAGGCGTCTGCATCCTCTCCAGCCTATCGACTCTGAAGTAAATCGGCGGATGCGGATCAAAACCGATCCATGTCCCAAAACGGCTACTCCGACTTTTCTCCATCCTTAACCGTTTGAACCCAATCTTTCGCAGAGCGCCAGCCAAAACCCACGGTTTTCCAATTCGCATCGCAGAAACAAGATCTGCTCTGGCTTCGAAGAATTTGGCTATGAAAAATATAACACTCAAGGCGAGCAAGAAGTAGATATAGAAAACGAATGGGTCGAAAACAAGGACGAGCGGCCAGATAAAATAGAACCTAAACAAGTATTCCGCCGCAGTTAATCCAAACAGCACTATCGGATCACGACCCGTCAAGTGACTAAACTCGTGCCCTAAAACCGCAACTATTTCCTCATCACTCAACTGCGCTAAAAGGCCCGTGGTAATCAACACCACTCCGTGCTTCGGGCTTGGTCCACTTGCCGCCGCGTTGGAAATCATAGTGTTCGATATAACGATTCTAGGAATCGGAAGCCCAAACTTTTCCGCCACGGTTTTGACAAGCGCGTAAACATTGACAGTTTTTGTGGACATGTTTTCTGGAGTGCATGTAAATCCGTATTTTGAGAAAGTTTCTTGCGCTGTTTGACAGTCGATTGGTTTGTTAAGCGCCAATGTTTTCTGGTAGATTTCAGTTTTTATCTTGATCAAAGTGTTCTTGTCGAGTTTTTGCTTGAAGATTTGGCTTTCTTCCGGTGAGATTTCATATTTGAGAATGTGGACGGTAGGATTCTGTTCATTGATTGTCCAATCCGCGCCTCGTGCAATGATTTTCGCTGCTGCGAGCACCACTATAAATTGGGCTCCAACCAAGGCGAATGGCACATAGATTCCGACCAAGGGCTCGAAAAGAATGAACAAAAACACGCTGAAGATTATTAGAATGATAAACAAGAAAATCATGTTTCCGAACAGAATTTTTTCGAGCATTCGTTTTCTTCGTAAGGGCGTTTTTTCCGGGACGATTTCTTTTCCCTCAACCCATGCAAAATTTATTGTTCTTTGACGCGTTTGCTCTTCAAAAATTTCCACTGTGTAATAGACGTCATCTTTTAATTGTTCAAGAACTTGCTTGGGCACGATAACTTCTTCACTCGGAATCATAGTCACTTGGACATTGGTTCCCACCTTAATTTCTACGTAAACATGCCAACCCGTAGCGCTCGACCGTGTGAAAGACAGCAAATGCTCATTGTTGTACGAAGTGTATTGAACATTTGTGGACGCGAACGATTGTGGCAGAACAAACCTTTGATACAGAAAATTCGCTAAGGCTTCGGCTCGGAGTTCAGTGTTTCCTGTTTGGATGACAAAAGACGTAGCCACTGTTGGTTTTTCCATGTCAGGCTTTTCCTTTGACTGTATGAAAACATGATAGTTTAAAAAGTGTTTCGTAATTTGCTTAGGGCTGTATGGGACTTGTTAGTCTTGCTGTGTTTTTATTGTAGTAGCGTTGCGGTGTTTTGGTTTTCTGGCAGGGAGAGGCGTCGCTTGGTGTATTCATAAAACTTTTTATATTAGATGAAGATGTGTTGGGAATATACAGGAGCATTAGTAATGAATTCCAACGAGACCGCGAAGGCAACACTCGAACCAAGCAAGAAACCCTTGAACGTTCTGGTCAAACAACTCAACGGTTACATCGCCATCACGTTGAAAAACGGCATCGAATACCGGGGCAACATGATAAAATGCGACGGTCACATGAACATCATTCTTGAAGGCGCCACGGAATGCATGAAAGACCAGCTTCTCGCCAAGTATGGAAACGTGCTCGTCCGCGGAAACAACATTCTCTACATCGCGATCGATCAACCCAAGAAATAGGTTAGTATTCCTTTTTAACGTACAGCAATGCCTTCTCGAATTCGAAATTGACGTTGAACTTGCGTTTAAAAAAGCCTAGAACGTTTCTTAAATCTCTCTCTAGCAGAAATTCTGCGTTGGGGTGGTCGCGTTTTACGTATTGCGGCCAGTCGATTATTAGGATGTGCCCGTTTGGTTGGAGGATGACGTTGTATTCGCTGAGGTCGGCGTGGATGATATTCGCTTTAACGTATGCTGTGTGCAAGTTTTTGATGATTTCTTTCAGTATCTCGTCGGCGCCGGGGATGTCGTCGAATTCAGAGATTTCGGCGCCGTCTATCATGCTCATCACGATTGTGTGGCGGTTTTGAGCTAAG
>JAWBOF010000115.1:0-4391 GCA_038826685.1 Bathyarchaeia archaeon | reverse complement strand
TTGCCCAGATGCCGCGGTAACCGTTGAGGGCAAAAGTGTTTCCCGTAATAAGCAGGTTGTAACCATAAGCGCAAGCGATTGCGTCTCCTACGTTGGATTCGATGATGTTGTTTTTTGCGGTGAAGTTTGTGCAGTTTTCGAAGTAGACGCCCACGCCGCCGTTGTGGGAGATTGTGTTTTGGAGTAATCGGGTTTGGTTAGTTTTGAACATCCACACTCCAGCTGAATAGTTGTTTGTTAAGGTGTTGTTGGCGATGGAAATGTTTTGAGAGTTGGTTATGTATATTGCACCTTTTGTTAGTGTTTGAGTGATTTTGTTTTCTTGGATGCGGATGTTTTGTGTTTGGTTTATGATTATTCCTGTTTTGAAGTTTTGTATCGTGAAGCCTTTAATGGTGACGTCGGGCGCTGTTATTTGGGCGGCTATTTGTGTCCACGCGCCGTTTAGGATGGTTTTGTCTGCGCCTGTGCCGATTAGTAGGATTGTTTTGTTTATGAATAGTTGTTCGGCGTAGATTCCGTTGGCCACTAGAATGGTGTCTCCCGGGGACGCGTTGTTTATGGCTGATTGAATGGTTGGATAGTCTTGGGGCACTCTAATTGTTGTAGATTGGCTTGCGACAGTTTTAGTTTGGGCAGAAGCGGAAAAAATAAGCATACCAAACAAAAAAATGAGCAAGTAAACTAGCGTAACTCTCCTGAGGGGCAAGGGTCTCCAATATTAATAGATGCAACATTGTTCTTGTAAACATTTCTAAATCCAAAATTCTTATTCCCCTCGATGCGTATTTGTCTCTATTTGGGTTGGTGAGCTGGCGGGCGGCTTTCGAACGCTCGGCTTGGGCTGAGTGTTTGAGGAAACTCCGTCCACAATGCAGACCTGCAACGCTCGTTAAGGGCGTAGCGCGAGAGCGCTGGCAACAGAACAGAAACGCGACGTCCATTCAGCGGGTGACGATGATGCGGTTCGGGCTGTTGAGAAGGCTGAATGGCTACGGTGAAACGACTGTCCTGCAGGGTGAAAGGGCAAATTGGCGTCGATGAAATTCTTGCGTTAGACGCGGGTAGCCCGTTTAGCTGAATGCTGCCGTTGAACAGAAGACGGGTTATGACCAGCACACCAACCCGCCCGCTTTTCTGAAGTACGCATCCTCTGTGCAGGAAACTAGACCTTTACATTAGGCTGCAAACAGGCGGGTTTCAGAGAAGGCACACACACTTCTCTAGTCTAGTATCGTTTCTGCATAGCACCAAACAACTGTATGTGAAGGCGCATTTTATGGCGAGTGCCATTTTTTAATCATTTTAAACTCGGAAGGCTCGAGTGTTTTTTCTCGTCCGTATCGGCTGAAGGGCTTTGTGAGGTGCCTCTGGGAGTGGGGCGACGTGACGTAAAGCCCCTTTTGTAAGGTTCTTTTTTCCCTGGTCTGTGTTTTTGTTAGTCGATTTGATTTGTAGCCGCATCTTTCGCATCGGTATCCTTGGGCTTTCCCCATCGAAGACAAGGTTTTGCCGCATTTTGGGCATTTAGGGTTATGCAGAATTATTTTTGGCGCCAATCTTATGACGCGGAATTTCTCCAGGTTTACTGTTATTGGATGCATTTTGGACGCTGGGCGTACTCCACCGTAAACCTCGACGACGTCGCCGGGAATCAGTTGCGACGCAGTTTTCCTGAGGGTGCCCGTGGGCTCGTACGCCGCGCAATCGACTTTTGCGATGCTGTCTTGTATGGAGAAAATCACGTGTCGTCTGGGGACGTTCTTGGGTGCGTCTGCCACCGTGCCCTTCACTATGATGGGATGGTAAGGTTGTACGTCGCCAAGGCTTCTAATCTTCCGTAAATGGGCGTCTGTTCCGTGGTTTGTCCGGAAAATCACCCATCTTTCCGTCGGCTCGTCTACTCGCACTAGCCTAAACGCTTGCTTCACAGCTTCGGGGGTTTCACCTCGGATGCCAAACAAAATCGGATCGGGCCCCCTCGGCGTGATTAGGATTCTGCCAGTTTCCGGGTCTATGTTGTTGAAGGTTAAGGGCGCAGTCTTCGCGTTCATCCTCTTCACGGAATCGGCGTTTACTAGCCTTAATTTTCCACGGTTCTCGGGGCATCTGTAGGCGATAAGCTCGTAAGTATGATCTTTCGGGAGTGTTTCACCTATCGCCGCCAATGCGCCGACTATGCCCCGTCCAGTTTTGTAGCCTACGGCTTCGGCGCCGAATTTTCTTATCAAACACAAAGCATCACTCGGTTTCACGATGCCTTGGATCGTGTTTTTTGCGAACGTTTTGATTTCTTTCGGAACCGTCTTTCTTTCGAGGAAAACGACGCCGGGATCGGTGCCTCCGTATTCAAAGTCTGAATTTTCCTCTACGGTTTCTATGACGATTTCTTTTATTTTCTCAACCAGTTCCTTCTTGCATTCGATTCTCAAGCAAAGCGCACCGTTGCCGCGCGTTTTCCACGGCACGTTAGGGTTTAACCGCACTAGGTTTGGATAATCAAAAAACTTTGCGTTCAGCCTTCCCAGCTTTTCCACTAACAACGCTGCTACGTACGTGGTGCAGCCTTTCCTCGGCGAATCCGTGTCATCAATTCCGATGTGTAGGTGAACCATCACTATTCAACATAGTCATTGGCCACTGTTACGGATAAGGAGTTTCTGTGCTGCATGGGTTAAGCGTGGTTAAAAAAGGGAAAGGGTGAAGAGCGCTATTTTTGTTGTTGCTCTTCTACCACGATCATGGTTAGTGTGGATCTGACTTTGTCGAGTCTTCTCACATGCCATGTTACGATTTCTTTGAGTTTATCCATAGTGTCAGCTTTTATTTTGGCTACCACGTCGTACACGCCGTAAACAGCGTAGGCTTCTTCCACGCCTTGGACTTTTTTGATGGTTTTCATTACTTCGTTTTCTGCGCCTATTTCCGTGTTTATCAACACAAACGCTATTGGCATAATTTTTTACACTCCTCTTTGAACCTATTGTTGTTCTGGTTGCCTAAAATATTTTGCTGTATAACCGACAAATCTGCACGGTTTCGCCAGCCTAAAGCGTTATTTTCGATTCATACCACATTTATAGCCCAAGAAACCCATTCTATAACGGTGGGGACAAAAACATGCCTGAAGAACCCGAAGTTATCTCTTCCCGTGAAATGCGCGCGCTCGAAATCAACGCAGAATACTTTGGAGTTTCACAGTTACAACTAATGGAAAACGCGGGCCGCGCCGTCGCAGACACAATCAAATCGCGCTACCCATCAACCCAAACGAAAATCGCGATTTTCTGCGGTTTAGGCGGCAACGGAGGCGACGGCTTTGTCGCTGCACGGCATCTCTTGTCCGCGGGGTACACGGTTACAGTTCTGCTCGCGGGCAAGCCTTCAGACATCACGCACGAAGCAGCGTTGAAAAACTGGAGCGCGCTGCGCGCTCTGCGGAGCAAAGAATTGACCATGCTCGAAGTTTATGATTCTTCCCTAATCCCCGACATCAAAGCAGACGTAGCCGTGGACGCCTTGTTGGGCATCGGCGTTAAAGGGGCGCCACGGCCTCCAATCGCACAACTGGTTCGCAAGTTTAACGAGTTAAACGCGTTTCGCTTAGCCGTCGACGTGCCAACGGGCGTAAACTCAGATTCAGGCGAAGCCGCCAGCGAAGCAGCACGGGCAAACATGACGGTTACTTTCCACAAAGCCAAACCCGGATTGCTCAAAGCGAAAGAGTTCGTCGGAGAATTAACGGTCGCAGACATCGGACTGCCCAAGCAGTACGAGAGGTTCGCGGGTCCCGGCGACGTTGGGCTTGTGATCAAGCCGCGCGTTGCGGATGCGCATAAGGGCGATTTTGGACGGCTTTTGGTAGTTGGCGGAAGCGAAGTTTATTCTGGTGCACCGGCGTTCGTGGCTTTGGCTGCGCTTAGAACAGGCGTCGACATTGTTTACGTAGCCGCGCCGGAGAAAACCGCTTACGCGGTTTCTGCTTATTCGCCCGACTTGATTACGGTGAAGTTCGACGGCGCACACTTGAACCCGGCGAACGTTCCGACAATAAAACGCTACGTCAGCATGGTGAACGCGGTTGCGGTTGGTCCTGGTTTGGGTTTGCACGTGGAAACGAAAGAGGCTGTAAAGGAGCTTGTCGAAGCCGTTAACGAAGCGAAAAAGCCTTTGCTGCTCGACGCAGACGGTTTAAAAGTCTTTGGCGAGTTTAAGCGTAAACTGGATGTGCTTGTGGTTTTTACGCCTCACGCTGGGGAGTATCAGGCTTTAACTGGGCATTTGCCGCCTGTTGATTTGGATGAAAAAGCCGAAGACGTACGGAAAAACGCCGCAACGCTGGGCGGGGTGATCCTGTTGAAGGGCAACGTGGATGTGGTTTCTGATGGACA
>JAWBOF010000114.1:0-4467 GCA_038826685.1 Bathyarchaeia archaeon | reverse complement strand
GTTTTCAAGTAATGGGTTAAACAATCGTTGAAAGGTTTGCAGTTGGAATACTGGTAGGGTTTTTTGTGGGAATTATTTGGGTGAAGATGATGGACGTCGTGAAAAGACAAGAGTACACTTACATGCTCACCATATCAGCCCTCATCCTAAGTTATGTTGGCTCTGAACTCCTAGGCGGAAGTGGCTCGCTTACGGCTCTTCTTTTTGGATTAACACTAGGTAACTATCGAGAAATCTACAAAACTTTGCGCAGAAAGACCGATTTAAGTTACATGCAGGAGACAATAAAGATCGTTAAGCATTTTCAAGGAGAAATTTCGTTTCTTATCCATGCCTTCTTCTTCGTATTTCTTGGTGTAATCTACTTACCCGATTGGTCAGGCATGCTTTTCGCCGGAATAATCCTTGCAGTAAACATAGTCTTCCGCTATGCCGCCGTAACAATCTCAACCTACAAAACCGCCATGTACAAACACAAAAAACTCATGACTTTAATGTGCGGAACAGGCTTAGCAAACGCAACTTTAAGCATTATTGTGTACAACACGTTAACTGCACAACCTGCACCCGTTCCGCACGCATACTTTTACCCTCTCATCGTCGCCAACATCATAATAATCAACAACATAATCACGTCAATAGCGCCCGTTTTGTTAAAGTTGAAAAAGAGGTAAAACTGGAGCTTACTGAAAAATTGCTTAGAATAAAATGCACGTCAATATCAGCAAAATCCCTCCCGTCTGAGACACGCCGCTTTTCGACAAAAATCGCCAAAAAAAAGGTTCGTAACAGCACAAAGCCAAGATTACAAGAAAACTTGCTTGATTGATCATGAATGACGAAAAAACCAACGCAAGTGTGCACAGCGGTCGAATAATATAACTTGGCAGCTAGTAAAGATTTTTGACTACGCCTATGCTTCTATATTTGCCGAGAAAGAGAAAACCTAAATTTTACTTCATACATTACATTTTTGAATAAAAAAGATATGGCTTTTTTACATTTTTTGATGTAAATAGTCAATTTCGGTTATATTTCGAACCAAATAGAACAATACATGTGGCTTAAAGAGGTTTATGCGGCGTTGAAAGTGAGTGCATTTTACGTGCTTTGTTCGTGTGTTATATGCGTGAATTATTGAAAAAACTAAGTTTGTAGGATTTGGTTTTCCATGTATATTTAAGCTTCGAATTATTTCGTTTTTGGCGCTGTGTTTTTAGTAGTTTGCTTTCTTTTCGAATTGTTTTTGGTAGATTTCGCGTACTTTTTTGATTGTGTCGGCTTCGTCGGGGGTTTTGTCGTCGCGTATTCTTGTTATTCGTGCAAACCGTAGCGCCATGCCGCATTCGTATTTTGGGCTTTTTTGAATCTCGTTGTAGGCGACTTCGACTACGATTTTGGGAGCAACTATTACGCTTTTTCGTTCTTCTTTTAGCGTCAATTCCTTCAGTCGCCTCGTCATGGTTGCTATTTCTTCGTCAGTCAAGCCCTTGAACGTCTTTCCGACCACCAAAAACTTGCCTGTCTCCTCATCCCTCACCGCCAAGTAGTAATCCGAAAGCCACCCGTGCCGCCTACCATACCCATACTCAGCCGCCACTATCACAAGGTCGAGCGGTTCCAGAACTGGCTTAATCTTAAACCAACGTTTGCCTCGAACACCTGGCGTGTATGGGCTGTCCAATTTTTTCGCCACAAGTCCCTCATGTCCTTCGCTCATGGCGGTTTCAAGGAATCTTTCTGCCACTTCAACCTCTTTAGTTACGATCTGCTTTGTCAGCGGAATGTGCGGCGCGATTTCGGCGAGTCTTTTTCTTCGTTCAGTGTACGGCAGTACAACAAGGTTTTCGCCATCAACGTACAGCACGTCGAAGAGGTAGAGTTTGACGGGTACCTCCTTCGTCATCTCTTCTATTTCGTGCACTCGTCTAAACCGCCGCATCAAATGTTGAAAGAGCATGGGGTTGCCGTCTTCACCCACGGCTATGACTTCGCCTTCTAGAATCGCGTCTCTGGCCTTAACTTGGTTCAGCACTTGCTCCACGATCTCTGGGAGGCTATCAGTTACGTCTGTGAGTCGTCGGCTAAACACCTTAATCACGTTGCCAGACTTGTGAACTTGAATTCTGGCGCCGTCTAACTTGTACTCAAAAGCTGCCTCACCGCCCAATTCTTCCAAAGCCTCCTTCACGTCCTTAGCCGTCTGCGCCAACATGGGTTTAATGGGCTTGAATAAGCGGAACCCGAGCCGTTTAACGCCTTCTTCGCCTTGGGTTTTTGCTATGGCGGCGACTTCGCCTACGTCGCCCGTAAGCATGGTTGCGTGTTGAACCAACCGAAGCGGAAGGTTGAACGCTTTCGACACTGTGACTTCCATTAAGCCTTCATGAAAACCCGTCCGCATTTCACCTATCAAAATCTTGACGATGTATTTTGCCTCCAACGGTTTCGCAGCGCCCAAGAGTGTCTCGAGCAAACGTTCTTTTCTTTCGCGTGAACCATGCCCGCTTGTTTCAGCTATCGCTTCGAAAGTTTTTCTTACCTTAAGAACAGTCAAAGGCTTTTCGCCGAAAAGCGTCGCTTGTTTCTTTATTCGGCTCGATTCAAACAAAGCCTTAGCCGCATCGCCAACATCACCAGTTCTATTGAAGGCTTCCCTAAAAACACTCCAATCCACATCGGTCAACCGTCGCAGAATCCCGCTCAATGTTGCCCAGCTTACCTCCAAAACCCGCTGATCCCACTTCGGAAACGCGCGACCCAGAAGCATCGAAACCGCAGCCTCCACTTCTTCAGAGTTCAATTGCTGCAGAAAAGCAGAGGCGTAATCAATCATAGCGAGGCGTTTTTTGGTGGTTTCAAGTTTTTCACAGAGTTCTGCCAACGCGGCGAATTCGGTCGAGGTGGTCAAGCTGGTTTAACCAATATAGAGTCACCATTGGCCGTTGGCATAAAGGTTTTCGTACGCGACAAAAAAGGAAAAAGCGTTAGACTAGAACGCTTCCGCCAATTTAGCCTTCAGTTCTTTAATCTTCTTCTCCAATTCTGCCTCTTCTTTCGTCTTCTTCAACGCCTTGTAACAGTCCCTCGCATACTCGAGCGCACCAACAGCAAATCTGTCAAAACCCTTGCCCAATGCGATGTCAGCAGATTTGAGGAATCGTTCCACAGCGGTTTTGTAGTCTTTCATCATGAAATCACATTCTGCTGCTTTGAACATGGCATATGAAGCGTCGAAAAAATTGTTGGCTTTTATGTAAAGCTCTGAGGCTTCGAAGAATTTTTCTGAGGCTTCTTTAAATTGTCCCTTGTCGGCAAACACTGTGCCCTCTTTGTGAATCGTCACAGCGTCTTTCTTTTCGCTCATAACATCCAACAGACTCCTCGGTTTTATCGTTAACAAATACTCCTTGATATTTTAACGTTTTCGCCGAGACATGCATGCAAGCAGAAAAGTTTTGTATCTATGCTATCCAATTACACTGTACCCTTAGAGGTGTCATAAATGGCCGAAAAGATCTGCGATGCACATGTACATTTGGGCGAATCAGGACCTTGGCAACCTCATCACAAACCTGAAATTTTTATCGACGAGTTGATGCGACTCTTCAACAAATTTCACGTAGAAAAAGCCATAGTTTTTCCCAACCCTAACCCCGGCGACAGGTACCCAGCCACAAACGATTACATAGCTAAATGCGTTAACAAATATCCAAAACGCCTCATAGGTTTCGGCAGAACCGACCCACGGAGAGGGAAAGAAGCAATAGATGAACTCGTACGCATAAAAGAAAAACTGAATCTCTCAGGCTTAAAACTGCATCCCATGGTGGAATGCTTCCGCCCAGATCACCCGTTCTTCGCAAAATTTTTCCAAAAAACCGCCGAGCTCAACTTGCCAATCTTGTTCCACACGGGCGACGGCTTTTCCTCCCCCGGACTTGTGGCAAAAATTGCCAAAAGACACCCAGAGCTCCCCGTAATTCTTGGACATTTAAACGAAGGCTGCGTTAATGTTATGCGGGAAAGAGAGAATGTTTACGTGGAAACGTCGGGCACAATACCCGAGTTTGTTGAAATGTCTGTTGATATTGACGAAAACCGTGTTTTGTTCGGCTCAGACGTGCCTTATTATCACTATCCAGTGCAGATGGCAGTCGTCGAGGCAGCCAAGATTTCGCCCAAGGCAAAACGCAAAGTCTTTCACGACAATTTATGTAGAATGTTCAAGTAAAACCGTGACTCGCGCATGACTATAATTATCCAAAAAGCCACTCTTACTCATCTAGAAAACCTCTACAATATAGAACAACAGTGTTTCACGCAAGAAGCGTTCTCGAAAGACCAGATTGCATGGCTACTCAAATCCCCAGCAGCAGTGAGTTTTTTGGCGAAAGAAAACAGTGAAATTGTAGGGTTCATTATCGGTCTCATCTACGACGACGAAAAAGAAAGCGTGGGCCGCAT
>JAWBOF010000113.1:0-4476 GCA_038826685.1 Bathyarchaeia archaeon | reverse complement strand
CTTCTCCGATTACTTTGAAGGTTACCGTGGCTAATACGCCGCTTCCGGAGATTCCTGTCTCTGCACCTTGCAACCCGCAACCGTGAGGAACTATTGTTCCCATGTTATTGTTAAACTCTCCTGGGAACCACATGGTAGGTCCGCCTTGTTTGAGGAACTCGCCTTCCACAAACGCTGTCAGCATACCGCCGCTTGGAAGTTGGTCTTCTGGAACTGTTGCTGGAACGCATTCGAGCACCGTCGGGTTAAAGGTCATTCCCGCCTGCCAAGAATACAGGTCAGCGACGTCTGAGATCATTATTTTAACAGTAATCGTGTCGCCAACGCTGTAGCCGCTCGGCATAGAGAGGTAGATTCTGGTTGTGGGCATGTCGTAAACAGTTATTTTTTCTGTGAGTGTGAAGGTGTTGTAGGCAACGTCAGTAACCGTCAACGAAACGGTATACTCGCCTGCCGCTCGATATGCATGTGACACTACAAAGCCATTCTCAGGCGCGCTACCGTCGCCAAAATCCCACAAGTGATACGCAAGGAAACCCGTGGCCTTGTTGAATATGGAGCCATCAAAGGTTAATGGTTTGTTCACGAAAGCGTTTGCTTCCCACCCGGTCTCGAGGGTGTTGGGGTTGGGTGAAATAGTGAATTTTGTTGTTCGGGCTATGGACGAAACGTAGATGAATTTCGGCTGGCTCTTAGAAACGTAGCCTTTGTCGTCAGCGACTTGAAGGGTTACCCCATAGATGCCTTCGACAAGGTATGCATGAGAGACTTTTTCTCCAGAGGCTGTACGGCCGTCGCCGAATTCCCAGAAGTAACTGATTATGCGGCCGTCGCCGTCGTAAGAATACGACGCGTCAAAAGTCACAACCTGCCCCGTAACCAAACTTGACGATGGGCTAAAAGTGAAAATGGCTTTCGGGGGCATCGACGCCGGTGGAGGTGGAGAAAGAAGGAACGCTGTGCCTAAAGAAACCATGAAGAGGCAGACAACAAGCGCCACTGGAACCCATTGAATGTTTTTTCCTACACGAAGTATTGAACCGTGCATTTTCCCATTTCCTTTCTTTCGTTGAATAGTGTCTCGGTAATAGTCGGGCGCAACCGAGGCGCTAAGACGGTAACCTCCATCCTTCACAATCGTCCCTGCGCTGCACAAGTCCTTCAATCTGATGCTTAACGTTTTGCGCGGAAGGTCAGTTATCATGAGGAGTTCGGAGAAGGTTTTCGGCGATTTGTTGAGGGCGCATAAGATTTTGTCGTAGTCGACTTCTTTTCGGTTTTCCAAGTTGATGGTGTTTCCGCAGTGGGGGCACGTGATTTGGGGAGGCATACACGTCACCATCAATAAGACGGGTTAACGGAGGGATATAAACTTAAGTGTAAAAGAAACCACGAGGCTAACGAGAAAAAAGTAGCTCCGCGGCTTGTCGCGGCTGGTAGTTTCTTAGAAACTGATGAAACCTCTAGAGGTAACTTCTATGTCTGGGCGGTTTGAAGCGTTAGTGTTATAGATTTGGATGGTCATGTGGTATTTGGCTATGAGGTTTCGTGGGCGGGTAGCCTAGTACGGATAGGGCGCAGGCCCCCTAAGCCTGTGGTCGTGGGTTCAAATCCCACCCCGCCCGCTATGGCTAATTTTTCAGAACCGCTCTACTCCATCGGAATCCTTGTCTTAAGTGTTTGTGTCCTTGCTATGTTTTCTTTTTGCCAGGTCCCGTTGCATTTCTTCGCAGCGCGCGTACCATAATAGTTCATAGTCCTTTTGAGATACAACTCTGTTTTTCAGGTCCGCTATAGTGAGAATTCCGTCTTCTTTACACCATTTCACGCAGATTTCATAAGCGTCCCAATCGAGTTCCTCGGTTTCCCAGTATACTGGAATTTTGGAAAAGCCATGCAGGAAAGCAGCAAACGCTCGGGTATGACCGTCAACAAAGACTATTTCGTTTCCGAGTTTCTTTATTGGTATGGGCTCAATTAACTCTGGGTGTGCAGAATCGAATGTCTTCATTATTTCAGACAATTTATCAGAACTAATGTACAGTTGACTCGGTTGTACCTTGTTGAGTCTCATCATGAACGTTTTGGTCATCAGACCCACATTCATAGTTTATTTGAAGTCTAAAATAAATGGATGTTGCTCATGAAAAAAGCGGTATGCCGTTCAAATCCTGCCTTGTTCACTGAGATTTTTTGGTTTTCGTATGCATGTGCAGCAGTAGATTAGATTTTCGTGATAGGCAACAATTAGTAGGCTATTGTGTACGTCGCCGTTTTCGGTGGTGTTTATTGGTAATCCTTAGTGTCGTTTCATAATCGTTATTGCGTTTTGCGGCTTGTTTTGGTATTGTTTCGATTCGGAAGAGAGCCTATGCAAAAGAAGCAGTCTACGGTATTTCTTGCTCTTCAAGTAATTTTGCTAGGCATTACTCTGGCGCATTTAACGGTTTTTGACGTATCGGCGCAAGGCGGGAACCCTGAATACATAAGCAAGCCTGTTTTCCCAGTCAAAATTAACGCTTCTCAGATTCCGATAGGCAACAATTTGACGCTTATCTACAACCTTCAAGCCAACACCACTTACCATGCATACTTTTACGGAAGATGGATAAACAACGGCTCGGAGCCAAAAACCGACTACGACGTTTACGTGTACAATCCGCTGGGCGCGCTCGAATCCACCCACACCGAAGCCGCCGGATTGCCAGAACACTTGGGCGACAACGTGTCTTATCCGTTTTTTACTCCGAAAATGTCGGGCAATTATAGTTTTGTGATTCGTAATGACCCGAGAGAACCCCAAGCACCAGAAGCCGCCACGTTCATGCTAATTCCGCACGTAGAAACCAACAAGTGGTACCAGCAACATGTTGAGGGCAAAGTGAACAATCTTCCTGTGGAAAACACAAGTTGGGCTTTCGAGTTCGCAACCGCCAGCAAGAACATCGAAATCAAAGTCCAAGTGCCCGACACGCTCGACATGTACGAAGTCAGGCTTTATCTATTGGCCAACTCTGCCCAAGGCAAAGGAACCAAACTAAACAACGTATCCTTAGCATGGGAGCCCGGGCTCTACGGCAACCGCTCAGGTCTCTTCGGCGGGTACAACCTTGACAGCAAAATGTACCGAGGCATAGCGTACGCAAGTTGCGAGTACCCTGGACAGGACATGTTTATCAATTATACATCGCCTTACGATGGGGAAAGCCTCTACCATCTGGTCTTCATAGGCGAAAACGGTGAGGGCACGGTCAACTTTGCCGTAAAAACTGACTTTAAAGGTCCAAGCATCAATGTACTGAACGTGCCGCAAAGAGTTTTCCCAGAACAACAATGTAACTTAACTTTTAGCGTTGACAGCAAAACAGAACTCGCAAACGTCTCGGTGCGTTATTCTGCGGACAACTGGAACACTAGCCAAACGATCTCTATCGAACCTAACAATAACATGTTTAACGCTTCTATACCCGCGCAACAAGCGGGCACCCGAATCGCATACAACATAACCGTTACAGACGTGGTGAACAACGAGGCAACGTACCGAAACAGTTACACAGTAAAACATGCCACAGCAACCAACGTCACTTTAAGGACGAATACATTTGGACTCGGAAAAAACATCACCATAGCCGGATTCGTAACTCCAGCGGAAGGCAATCTGTCCGTTACCGTAACTTTTACGCCGAATAATGGTTCGATCATACAAAGGCGTGTTTTGACGTTGGCGAATGGGACTTTCTACGCAAGCTTCATGCCCAACGTTACGGGCAAATGGACGGTCGAAGCAACGTTTGAAGAGGACAACATGCATTTTGGCTCAACAAGCGAAATGGTGGAGTTTTTGGTTGTTGAAGAGGGTGATTTTTTCACGAGTTATTCCATGTACATTTATGGCGCAATTGGCATTATAGCGGCGGTTGTGGTTGTAATTGTGGTTATGCGAAGACGCGGCGGATAATTTTCAACATTTTTTAACGTTTGAAGTTGTCGATTTCTTCTTGTATGGCTTTTTTCACGTCTTCTTCCTTTGCTGGGCCGAACAGTTTGATTTTCCCGTTGAACAGCGGCTCTGCAGTGCCGTATTTCTGCATCGTTTCCCGCGTGGCTTCAATCTCGACGATTTTAACCTTGTCACCAAAGCCTTGTGCTACTTTCTTGATCAAGTGGTACATGTAAGCGCCCACGGGGCAGAAGAAATTTTTGAACAATGTCACCTCAACCTTGTCCTTCGAAGGCGTGTAAGTTACGCTTAAAATCTTGATGTTAATGCGTTCTTTGTTAAGTGGGAAGTACATGGTTTTAAAGGGAGCATG
This sequence comes from Bathyarchaeia archaeon, assembly GCA_038826685.1. Classification (GTDB taxonomy): domain Archaea; phylum Thermoproteota; class Bathyarchaeia; order Bathyarchaeales; family SOJC01; genus JABFQO01. Next base: position 163 of record JAWBOF010000113.1, on the reverse strand, counting down.
CTCTATAATTGTCTTAAAGCCTTGCTTGAGGAATAATTCATAATGCATCCATTCCTTAAAGTCTGAAGCCGTGACTATGATGCCCTTCGCTCCTTGTTTTTTGAGGTCGCTTTTCATGTGGTCGAACATGAGCCTTCCGTAACCCTTGTGCAGGTATGGACGT
>JAWBOF010000112.1:0-4584 GCA_038826685.1 Bathyarchaeia archaeon | reverse complement strand
GCATAGGCGATACTATCTCTCCTGACGAGGTTGCTCTTATCCAGAAACGATGCAAAATAGACGAAGACACCGCCAGAAAAATCGTTAAAGTGGGCGCCGAACTTCGGCGACAATACCAAAACGGCGACCTTCCATACGGACCTTCGCCGGGTGACCTCATAAACTGGGGTGTGCTTATTGCGGACGGAATGACCCCTCTTGCGGCGGCGGTTGAGACTATAGTGGGCACTACAAGCGACGACATAGAAATACAAGACATCGTCAAACGCATCGTCAAAGCGACCTTTAACGTGAAAGGCTAAAAACGTGAAGGCGGCTTGGCGTTTGGACTTTTTTGATTATGCTTGGGCGTCTTCTTTTCAGATTACGAAGAAAAAGCATGAAGACGTAAAAATTCTCGTGCGCGACGACGTAACCTTTCCTCTACTGGGCAAAGATGACAAGGGTTATGTTATTTGTCTGCCCGAGCCCAAAATGAAAGGAAAGAATGTTGTCCAGTTTCAGGGACTTGGGTTAAACTTGGGCAACGAACTGCACAAACGGATTTTGTGGCAACTGTTCAGAGCCTCGGTTTTTCATCTCAGCGCTCATGTCGCCACAGATGGGTTCGAGTCTTATGTCGATTGGGCAAAAGACAAGAATCAGAATCTTGCCATGTACGTCGCAAGCTTGTTCGAAGACGCCGTAGTGACTGCTTACGCGAAGAAAGCATGGTCACCGTTCCTTCCTGACATTGCCTTGGCAAACGCGATTTCGTATCTTCGTCTAAAGTCATCCCAAGTTTTGTTCGAAGATCCGCTGCGTGTTATGTCGGCGATTATCTCCTACTTTGTTGTGGGCAAAGGTAACGGAAGAATACCGAAAGAAATGCTAGAAGACGTGAATGACTGTGTATGTTATCTCCGCCAAATCGAAGAATTTGCCTTTAAACAGCTTACAGAAAAAGAAGACGCCCAAAACACGTTGTGGAGAAACAATAGGCTTGATAAGAGAAAGCTGGAATTGGCCGACGAAGTGTATTGGAGGCTTTACGACTACGGTCCACCATCTGAAACGCTCACGTTGCCTTATACGGACAGTTACGGTCGTAATTCAGTATACCGCAACAATATAACTGCAACTGCAGAAGAATTTGATGACGCCTTAAAACTTGCCTTCGCCAAACTCGACTCGGACATGTTTACCGACGAAAGTCTTGAACGCGAAACGACCCAAGCCTTTTCTGTTTGGGAAGCAACAAAAGCCCGTGAACAAAAAATAATAGAAACCTACAAGGAATTCTTAGCCGGCTCCCGTTTTTCGGCTATTGAGTTTCCAAAAGAGGACTATACAGAGTTTTTGCGGTCAAAGCAGCTTCTCTCTAGTCCGATTAGAAGAGTTTTGGAGAAACTTCGGCTACTAAAAAACATACTCGGCGAAGACTTCAAGCATGAAAGCGGTTTAGTCGATTTACAGGAAGCCATTCAAGTCATCGCCAGCCAAAGCCAACGCACCGACATTTTTGTCCGTGAAGAACTACAAACAAGAGAAGAAGCGTGGGCAATAATTATCGACGCTAGCCACAGCTTGAACTTCTTCACGGGAGAAGTCCGCGGCATAGCCCTATGCCTAGCTGAAACAGCCAAAAACCTCATCCTAAACCGTGCTGCTTGGGGCATGTTTGCCTTCAACGATAAGTTTTACATCGTTAAAGACTTTGAAGAAAACTACTCCACCCGAGTGCGCGCACGCATAGGCGGGCTGACTCACGGCGGCTTAACATACATGCCCGATGGGATAAACATCGTTACTAACAAGCTGCGTCAGCACATCGAATCATCCAAAATCATAGTTCTCGTCTCAGACTTTTTCCCTTCGGGATACCCAGAAGCAGAAAACGAACTACTACAGACTATAAGGCAAAAAGAACGCGCCGGCTTCGGAATCATCGGCGTGGGCGTGAAGAGTCGCGCCGCGAAAAATTATCTTCGAAACTACTGTACTGTCGACACGCCTTATGACCTTATGAAAAAATTTACTAAAGCCTTTCTGGAATACAGCACCACAGTCTAGTCTTTTTTTATGCTGGTTTTGAAACTGAGAATTCCGCGATGAATTTGAATCGTTCGGCCAATTCTTTGCCTTCCTTATGCTGCAGTACGAGTTTTTCTGGGATTCCATCGCGTATGAAAGCCACAAAGGTTATGCCCTTGCCCAGACCGGATTTCTCTAACTCTTTAATCGTGTTGCTAATCTTTTCCAGCTGTGCAACCTTTTCGTTTATTGTCTCAATTGCTTCAAAAACTATTTCAGCTTGTCCCTGCTCGGTTGCACAAAGCATGATTTCGCGATAGGGAATCCATTCTGGCGATGAAGCGCCCTTTTTTCCTGGTTTTTTCTCCTTTTTTTGAGGTTTATTCCCAGATTTGAGGGTTTTCTGCATCATGGACAGGTTCTTGAACCATTCTTGGTTTTTAAACGTGGCTTCTGAATCTCTTAAAAAAAGTCCTAGCCATTGGCTGTATTCCTCTGCCATTGATTTGTACTGGTCGATTTCTTCTTCTATTGTATCGTATAATTCGCGGAGCGAGTAGAAGGTGCGGATTTCTGTGCCAATTGTTTCCATCGTAACCTAACCTCGCTTAAGTGTTTTCTGGCGTCGTGTTTTCTTGCTTATTCTCAGAGATTGGGCTTTTCAGTTCCTCGTTCCCGACAACGATGACTCCGTTTCGTTCACGTTCTGGGGACGAAAAAATCTGGCTTATGTTTTTCAGTTCTTTCTTTATCCTTTCAAAGATGCTGACCCTTTCGCTGATTTTTCTTCGGTAGACTTTAATGGATTTTTCAAGTTCCGGAACGACGTTCCAAATGACTGCGAGAACTATCTCAGGTGGATAATCCTCCAAGGCCCTTGAGTTAACCTTCTCTTTTTCATACATCACGATGAGGTGGCCTTCCTTGTTCAAAACAATCTTTTTCGCGGTTGACTGAAATTCTGGGATGGCTTTGACTGGAATGTTGAAGGTCATGTTGAGGCGTTTAAGGATTTGCCGCAGAAACAGACACAATTCACGTACTAGTTTCTTTTCTTCAAGCAGGAATTCGCTGAGTTGGATGGTTTCTTCGCTTATGGTGGTAAGGAGTTCGTTGAATCTTTTTTCGATTTCCGCCTTTGTTCTTTCAAACTCCTCATTGGATTCTTCATTCTGCAGCCTAGAAGGGAAAGAAAAGTAAGAGTCATCGTTTGTAATTTGGACTTCCGCATTTTTCGGGTTTTCCATACCACAATTTCTCCAAACAGAGTTAACTCTGCATTCAATCTTTTTCAAGGGTCAAAGAATGAATAATAGGGTTTGTGTATAGCCATGCACTACGCACTCTAAAACGGCTGTTCATGGTTTTTTCAACGGAATAATCAGGATAACAAGAAAATACAAAAACGCTCCAGAAGCCTGTCGCAAAACATCTGGCGCAAACCAGAACCAACTCGCCGCTCCGTTGAAATGAAGACCAGCGATAAACCAAGCAAAAGTTAAATCTACTAAGGATTCTGCGATTTTGGAGAGTTTAGGCGGCAGTTTGATGAAGTGGGAGTTAAGACACAATAGGAGGTATATTGGAAAGTTGGCAATAAAATCAAAAAGCGTCAAGCCTAACGGTATGCCATAAACTTCCATAAAACTCCTCGCAAGCAAGTTACCCTCTTCCGCGGGCGTCTTACACAGCGCCAGCGTCACGCCGTAATCCATGAGAATAAAAGCAAACAGAACGCAGAGCCTTCTCAGCCAAAAATTGTTTCTCGGAACCAAAAACCTTATGTTAGCGAATAGTCTGCTGGCTTCGAGTTGCATTCCTTTTCTCCTTTCTCTCGCCTGTGGACGATGTGTGTTTTTGAATGATGAGATTTAAAAAAGTATTCTTTTCGCATGGAGAGTTTGGAGTTGTTGATTTCTGATTCAGATTTTGAATTCATAAGTATATAATACGTAAACTGCAGAGACACACGTTCGGCTTCCGAATCTGACATACAGATTGAAAAGCCACGGAGCGAACAAGAAAAATGGCGATAGAAAAAACCGAAGAACTAGTGCGATTGTACGACGAAACCACGGGCACTTGGAAGTTTGTTAAAAAAGACAAGGGTCCGTTGAAGTCTGTGGAAATAATCGAAAACACTCTGCTAAGATTGGGGTTGTCGAAGAACGAAGTGCGCGTCTACCTCTACTTAGCAAGATACGGCGAACGTAAAGCCAGCGAAATTTCCGAAGCACTCTGCCTGCACCGAACCGAAACCTACCGCATTCTGCGTGACTTGGAAAAACGCGGCATGGTCTCATCAGTTTTTGAGAAACCGTTGAAATTCATTGCCACTCCCTTTGAGAGAGCCATTGACCTTCTCATCGAAGCGAAGAAACTCAAAATCAAAATCTTGGAACAAAAGAAAAAGAAACTCGTCGACGTCTGGTTGGCATTGCCGCATCCGAATGTTGCGCCGGAACGGAAAGAAGTTTTCCAAATATTAGAAGGCGAAGAACAGATCGACTTGAAAGCCAACGAAATCCTCGAAAAAGCAACAAAAGAAGTGCGGGTGTTTGCGCCGGAAAG
>JAWBOF010000111.1:0-4589 GCA_038826685.1 Bathyarchaeia archaeon | reverse complement strand
AGTTTCATACGGGTCAAAATACTCAAGCCAACACGAGACTGCAAAATAGCCCAGATCAGTTTACGTTTCTTAACATCGAGCGGAAACGGAAGAACATAAGGCCAAACACGGTTTTCCTTCAACCTTAAACGCGCCCCGATTGTAATTTGAACAAGCCGTATATTAAGTTGAAACAAACCCAACCATTAAAGCATGAAACATTTTTTATCTACGCACGTATGCACTAATAATGGCGAAACATGTCAGAAGAAATCATCGGCCACGGCACATGGTACGACAAAACAGCGGCCACGCTTGTAAAAAGAGAGCGGAAGCTAGGCAGAAGCCTCGACATGCTCAGGACCGAGATGGGCATAGGAATTTCCGGCATACCGCACATCGGTCATATCGGAGACTCTTCAAGATCGTACGCCATCACACTCGCACTGAGAGCACAGGGATACGATTCGGAATTAATTGCGTTTGCCGACGATAAAGACGGGCTTCGGAAGGTTCCGGCGGGACTTCCTGAATCGTTGAATAAGTATTTGGGTTTCCCCGTCCGAGACATTCCCGACCCGTTCAAGTGTCACGACAACTTTGCTGAGCACATGGTTAGGCTTTTTCTCGAGGCTCTTGAGGCTTGTGGAATAGAGTATAGGCTTGTATCGGCATACGAATCTTACGGGAAGGGTGTTTTCAATAACGAAATCGAAACAATACTCACTAACGCTAAACGCGTGGGCGAGCTTATCAAAGAAACAGTTGGGCAGGAAAAGTTTGAAGAAAAACTACCATACTTCGCCGTATGCAGCAATTGCGGACGAATCTACACTACAACTGCCTACGAGTACGTGCCAAAAGAAAAAAAAGTGCTCTACCGATGCGAAGGCATGGAAGTTAAGGGGCAATGGTTCAAGGGCTGTGGACACGAAGGCGAAGCCGACTACACAAAAGGCGAGGGCAAACTTGTCTGGAAAGTCGAATTCGCAGCGCGGTGGAAAGCGTTGGACATTAGGTTTGAACCTTACGGAAAAGACATCGCCGATTCTGTCAAGATTAACGATCGCATTTGCCGGGAAATTTTGAACTTTGAACCACCCATGCATGCGCAGTATGAGATGTTTTTAGACAAAAGCGGAAAGAAAATCTCCAAAAGCGCCGGCAACGTGTTCACGCCGCAGGTTTGGTTCCGTTATGGTTCACCTCAGTCACTTCTTCTGCTTATGCTGAAACGGTTTGTGGGTACACGTTCGGTTTCGGTTACGGACATTCCCAAGTACATGAACGAGTTAGACGAACTGGAAGACATTTACTTCGGCAAGAAACAAATTCCAGACCGACGCGAATTGACAAAATTGAAAGGCTTGTACGAGTACGTTTGGGTGTCAAAACCCCCGAAAACCCCCAGCGTTCATGTGCCCTACAATTTGCTCGTGTTCTTGGCTAAGGTTGCGCCGAAAGGCTCAGAAAAAGATTACATCGAACAAAAATTGCGAGAATACGGCTACGTGAAAGATGGTTTGCCCAAAGATTTTGAGCCGAGAATAGAATACGCCTACAACTGGATTAGAGATTTTGAGGAAATAACCGAAACCGCTATCGAACTTGGTCAAAACGAAATCAACGCCGTAAAACAACTTGTTCAAGCCCTAGAGAAAACAGACGACGAAAACCAGATACAAGCCGCAATATTCACAACCGCGAGGGAAAACGGCATAAAACCAGCACAGTTCTTCAAAACCCTTTACACTATCCTCCTCGGTGCACCGCAAGGCCCCAGACTCGGACCATACATAATTAGCATGGGAAAACAAAACGTGATCCAAGCCCTAAACCGTGCACTCCAACGTTAAATGGATGAAATGCTTTTAATCGGCAATGCTAAATGTGTTCTGTACAGACAGAGAGGGCCCGTAGTCTAGCCTGGATTAGGACACTGGCCTGCGGAGCCGGTGATCTTGGGTTCAAATCCCAACGGGCCCGCCAATCACTTTTCCAGTTAAGCATCATCACAAAAACTACTTGCCCGCCAGTTTACTGGGAGGCGTTTATTGGAACTTATTTATATCCTCCTATTTCGCAAGTTTCTTTTTGATGAGACATGAGTAACGGAGACTTGTTTGCAAAGATCTCTTCATTCGTTGAAGCACACCTTTTGGAAACTGGAAAAGAACACGTTGCCAGCCTAACAGGCCCGAAGTATGTTTTTGAACACTCTTTACGTGTGGCGTTTTGGTGTTGGAGGCTCGCGTTGGAAACGCATGCAGACGTAAGCCGGTGCGTGGCGGCGGGATTGTTTCATGACGTTTCCCATTTCGAAGCGGAAAATCACGAGGCACGAGCGAGAATGAGCGCTCAAACCGCGAAACATTATATGGTGAAAGAGGGGTTTAAGAAAGAGTTTATCGACGCCGTTGCGGACGCCGTACAAAACCAAGCAGAAGATTTTGGAAAACCGAAAACGTTAGAAACAAAAATTCTGCAGGACGCGAATAAGCTTGACGAATTCGGCTATATTCGATTGTTTCTTTTTATGAAAACCTCTGGAGAATCGTTTCCCATATTAAGAGAACACGCTAAATCTTTTCTGGCGGAGATTGCGAAAATTGAGAAAGACGATTATGGACTAATGTGGACGAGCATGGGAAAGGCTAGAATGAAAACGCAAGTTACCACGATCAAAACATTCCTCAACGGGTTGCTTGAAGAAATAGAAAACACCGAAACAACCATGAGATAAAAAAGGTGCTCCCTCTTGCCAAACTCACCATGCATAAAAATCCACAAAACCATGGGCGAAAAAACAGTAACTCTTCTCAAACAACTTAACCTCTTCAACCGAGAACTAAAAATCGAACAAAAAAACAACAGCCTCTACATACCCTTATCGAGAAAACCAACCGAGAATGAACTCAAGAAACTAAGAAAAAACCTTCAGACAGTTGAAGTTTCTGTTCACGATTTCGCCACTGAAAAACTGCAACCCAAAACTTTCGTAGATCTACTAGAAAAGGAGATGCCGCCGCATCTAATTGCCAGCCTTCCCCACGCGGTGGATTTCGTAGGCGACATCGCAATCATCGAAGTGCCCCCAGAACTTGTAAAGTATAAGGATAAGATCGGGCAAGCAATTCTGGCTACAAATAAACGTGTGCGCACCGTCCTTGCTAAAACAAGCCCAATAAAAGGAGTACACCGCACAAGAGAATTTGAACCAATAGCCGGAGAAGCAAAAACTGCCACGGTACATAAGGAGAACCGGTGTGTTTTTTATGTCGACCTTCTTAAGGCGTATTTTTCGCCGCGGCTTTCCAACGAACATGCAAGAATAGCGAACATGGTGAACGAAGGAGAAATAGTCGTCGACATGTTTTCGGGCGTCGGGCCATTCGCTGTTCAAATCGCAAAACAAAACAAGAATGTACGTGTTTATGCGGTAGATGTTAATCCAGAGGCGATTGAACTCTTAAACAAAAACATTGCAGCAAACAGAGTTGCAGACAAAGTAACAGCCATTCAGGGCGATGTGAGACAAGTTGTGCACGATCGTTTAAGCGGAATTGCCGACAGAGTACTCATGAATCTGCCAGAAAAAGCAATAGAATACGTTGACGTGGCATGCCGAGCCATAAAGCCGACAGGAGGTATTATGCATTATTATGAGTTCGCCGAGGCGCGTAAACCCAAAACGTCTGAACTTCGGTTGATCGAAGCAGTAGAAAAAGCAAACCGCAAAGTAGACAAAATTTTATTGTCAAAAACTGTTCGTGCAACTGCACCTTACACGTGGCAAGTTGTGGTAGATGCTCGAATCAAATAGGCACTTCAGCGGTTAACGTTATTGTTGCAGTTTGTTCTGGGTTTTGCAGTTTTTTCACGAAAATTCGAGAAAAGTCTTTTGCGGCTTTATCTGCTCGAATGGCGAGGGTTCGGTTGCAGATGAAGTTGCTTTTTCGCACGACCAAGTCGGTTAAATGCGTAAAGGACAACTGTGGGCTTCCAAAGGCTTTCACAACTTCCTTTTCTCCATCAACTTCAATCACTATTGTCAGTTGCGCGTTTTCGTTACGCAATGTCTCCTTGAACTCTCTGCTTAAATCAGCGGCGGCCTTGTCTGCGTTCACGGCGATTATGCAGTCGCCCCGTTTTGTCAGATGGTTTTCTTTTGTGATTTCGAACGTTGTTTTGTTGGTGGAAAGAATGTTTTCGTGGCCTTTTGCGTGGATTATTTCGACTGTTCTCATGATAAACCCAATGCGCAGTTATTCTAACACCTCAACAGAGTCAACTTTCCCGTCGCCGTCCAAGTCAAGCCCTCTTATCACAGCGGCAAAAGGCTCTTCCTCATAATCTTTCAACGTCTGCTTCCAGAACTTAACAAGTGCGATTACGCATGCTTTTGTGCCGACGGCTTTGTTGCCGGCTAGTAGTATGACGCGTTTCTCCTTGTTCCAAGGATTTGCAATTTTGGCAACCACACCTACGTCGTCTTCGGTGTACACGTTTTTTGTTTTGCTTGAAACGAGCCCGCCGAAAAGAAAGCCGTGCTTTGAAGGAGTCATGTTGAATCGAATAGGCAAGTAATCGTTAATTCCCTGAGTCAAAAG
>JAWBOF010000110.1:0-4621 GCA_038826685.1 Bathyarchaeia archaeon | reverse complement strand
TATTGACGAGAATAGTGGAAAAATCGAAAACATCTCGGTCTCACAGCCCACATTGGAAGATGCTTTCATTAATTTGACTGGGAAAAGTATCCGTGAGGAGCCGCTGTCCAAAGAAGAGGAGGTTAGGAGAAGAATTATGAGGAGTGGGCTTCGGTGACGATATCAGCGTCTTTTTTGCACGCCATCTGGATTGCTGAAAACGACTTGCGCCAATCGTTCAAATCTGTACGCCATGTTGTTTGGAGTTTATTGTTCCCAATTTTTATGTTGTTTACGTTTAGCTTCAGATACGGCAGTAGTGGTCCAGATGTTAACTTTTTGAATTTTTTGATTCCCGGCATCGTCGGCATGACGGCGATGTTTGGTGCGATTACTGAGACAATGAGCATCGTGTGGGACAAGTCGCTGGGGGTGTTTGACAGAATTTTAGCCGCGCCTGTTTCATCTACAGCGATTGTGGTAGGAAAGACGATTGCAGGCGCGGTGATGGGTGTGATCAGTGCGCTTGTTTTGTTGGCTATTGGTAGTGTGCTTTTTGGCGTTTCGTTTTCCAACATTGGCGTGGTAATTATACTTATCATACTTGCAAGTTTCTCTTTCACCGGCATTGGCACGATAGTTTCTGGGCTCGCATCTGAACCGAGAGAAGCGATGATGCTTTCGAATCTGCTCAGGTTCCCCATGATGTTCTTGGGCGGCGTGTTCTTCCCGATAGAAGCTATGCCTTCGCCGTTGCCTTTTGTTGCGAGGGCTCTGCCGTTAACTTACGCCACTGAAGCCTTGCGGGCAGTCCAAACGTGGGACACGACTACAATCTTTGTGGATGCGTTGGTGCTTCTCGCTTACACTGTGGGAACCATCCTTATAGGCTCCAAGATTTTGATGAGAATCATGACACGGTGATCCGAAGACGGGACGGCTGAGATGAAGTTATAGTTAAGATAAAAGAGTGAAGAAAAGAGAAAAAATTGGAAGTTATTTGTTTGTTTTTCTTTTTCGTGTCCATTTGTCGCCTAATCTTTCCAGAACTGCTTTAACAATCAGCGGAAAAGCAATGGTTGCGTCGCAGTAGCATGCTGTATACATGCCTGTGTGTTTTTCTTTGCCCCAGCTTATGCCCTCTTTGAACGTGCAACCAGACAATCCGCCCCATTCAGGACGGTCAGTGGTTATTTGAAAACCATAATCATGTCCACGGTTGGGTATACCGAAAATTTCTTCCAAATACGCAGTTTGCTGAATGTAGTTTTTGGGCACACCCCCGCCTATGTAGATTACGCCCGTTTTCTTGGAGGATCTTTTGATGCCCAATATTTCGGCGTTGTCTTTGATCTGGTCAACTATGATGGGTTTTAATCCCTTGCTTATGTAATTAACGTAATGTTGCGTTAGGGCTAAACCGATGGAACTGTCGCACAGTGCAGGCACAAAGATTGGAACACCATGCTTCCAGCAGTTCCACACAAACGAGTTTCGTTTTTCTTTTTCTATTCCTTCTTTATCTATCAAGTCCCCAATCGCGTAGAGGAATTCTCGGGAAGACATTGTTGTTCTGTCGGGTTCTTTTTTTCTAATTTCGTCGGCAAGTGCAGCGAGTCGATCGTCGACTTTACGGTATTTCGTGTCTTCAGCTAACGTGTCATAAATTCTATCAATTCCGTAACGGAAAAGTTCGCTGTCATTCATGTCAGGCGAGCCTTTATAGTGCAAATACCCAAAAGTTTCAACAATGTCATGATAAGGGTTGGAACCAGTAGTAACAATGACGTCAACCATCCTTTTCCTAACCAACGTTGAAATGACTCTCTTCATACCAGCAGGAATCATGGCACCGGCTAAGCCGAGGAAAATTGTCGGCTGATCAGGGTCCTGTAGCATTTTTACATAAATGTCGGCACATTTCGCTAGGTTACGTGATTGAAACGACGTGTCATTAAAGGCTAATAGCATCTCTGACACTGAATTGATTTTTTCGATGTTGATAGGTTCGACTCTTTTTTTCAGAAATTTTTTTGCCAGCAGGTTTGCCTCCACACTTTCAAAGGTTGTTCTCTCTCGTATTCACATTGTTTCTGCACTATTGTAGGTTTTGTTTATTTAATAATTTTCCCTCTCTCTTCTAGCGTTTTGCTTAAAGATCCAAGAATTTTCTCAAAATGTTTGTAAAAAATAGGGACGCTTCACAGTTCCCTTTTTTTTCTATTTTTCTTTCTCTACTTCTTTTATCGTGCTTGTTATGATATCTAAGGCTGAATCTACGAGTTCTCTCGTTATGACCAGCGGCGGTACAATGCGCAGCGTCGATTTGCCGCATGTTATAAGCGCCACGCCTCTTCTCCAGCTTCGCATCATAATTTCATTTGCCTTCTCGCCAGCGGGTTTCTTGCTCTTCTTGTCTTCAACTATTTCTACGCCGATCATCAACCCCTTGCCGCGCACGTCGCCGACGATTTCGCTTTCGTTCATGAATTCCTTCATCCGCTTCATAATGTATGCGCCTTGCTGAGTAGCGTTGTCCAACAGTTTCTCGTTCTTAATAATGTCAATTACGGCTAAAGCCGCCGCGCACGATACGGGATTGCCTCCAAACGTGCTTGCGTGTGTTCCGCCTTCCCAATCCATAATCTTGTCGCGAGCCACAATCGCGCTTAGCGGCATACCTGCGGCGATTGATTTTGCCAAGCAAACGATGTCGGGTTCGATGTTCCAGTGTTCAATGGCGCACCATTTGCCTGTTCGACCCATACCCGCTTGAACTTCATCGTCGATTAGGAGTACGCCGTATTTGTCAGCGAGTTTCTTTAGCCGTTGGAAATAACCGTCCGGTGGCACCACGTATCCGCCTTCGCCCTGGATGGGTTCGAAAACAAACGCCGCCACTTCTTCGGGTGGTACGTACTTCTGCAGCACGTATTCGTCGATGAAATCTACGCACCAAAAATTACAATCAGGATAGGTCATCTTATACGGGCAACGGTAGCAGTAAGGATACGGCACGTGAGTCACGCCGGGAACCATCGGAAAGAAATACCGCATCTGTACGGGCTTGCTGGCTGTAAACGAAACAGCACCCAATGTTCTTCCGTGGAAAGCGCTGATGAACGCGATGAAGCGTGGTCTTCTCATGTGCCATTTTGCCAGTTTCGCTGCGCCTTCGATTGCCTCTGCGCCGCTGTTGCCGAAGAAAACTTTTTTGGCATAGTTGCCGGGCGTTATTTCGCCTAGTTTTTCTGCAAGGTCTACGACTTCGCGGTAGAGGAAATCAGTGATTGAATAGTGTAAATAGCGTTCGGATTGTTTTTTTACGGCTTCGATTACTTTTGGGTGGCAGTGGCCCACGTTTAGGCAGACGAGTCCTGAGTTAAAGTCGATGTATTCATTGCCGTCCACGTCTCGTAAGATGCAACCTTTTCCGTTTTCGATTACGAGCGGATAAAACCGCACGAAAGATTGTGAAATGACTTTCTCGTCACGTTCTACGATTTCTCGGGCTTTCGGTCCTGGCGGTCTTACAATAATATTTGGGTATTTTGGCATGTGTATCACCTTGAGTGAAGAGTATTTTCTGTTACAAACACGTTTTTATACGTTTAGGTGAATTTTTTTGAGAAAATAAAAAGAAAGGTTTGGGTTCAAGCTTCTCACTACTCGTTTGTTGTCGGTGGAGCTTGGAACCCTTTTTTTGGGGGCTTTGTTGTCGTTTTTTGGGAAACAGGTTTTGCTTATGGTCGGGTCATGTTTATTTCGATTGTTGAGACGTTGGTTTTCCTGTTTTCCTCTGCTCTTTGTACCTCTTCGGTGCCGATGGTGATGCCTTGTAGTTCTAGGTCTTTGACGAAGGCGCGTCGCAACAGTTCGACGGTGTCGACGGCCCTGCTGATTGCTCGCCCTCTTGCTTTAACGACTACTTGTTTTTCTCCGCTGTTGAAGAAGGTGAGGCAAGCAACCACGTAGTTCATCACTGGTTTTCGGCCGATGAGGACAACGTTGCCTTCCATTCGTTTCACCTCTTTGGGTTTTTCCTTTTTCTCTGGTTTTTCGGTTTTTTCTGTCATGTTGTTTTTTCACCTGTGTCCGTTTGTAGGACCGTGATGTTTGTGGTTGATGGTTTATATGGTGTTGTCTGTAATGTGTTTGAATATACAAGTTGGGGATTATGTTCTTATAGTTTTCTCAATTCTGCGGATAATCATTGACGATGGTGGGGTTTTTGCTGTGTGTCTGTGTGGCGCTCTGCTAGGTCCTCTTCCATATATGCTGCTAATATGCTGCAAATATGATCCAAATATGAACAGGGGATTACTGGTTCACTTTTGGTGGTTGGGTGTGGTGTGGTAAGTGTTTTATGGTTGGTGTTGTTTGTATGTTTTTGGTGTGGTGTTTGAGGGGAAGTGTGGTTTGGTTTGGGTAAGCCTACTGAGATGACTATCAGGGATTTGTTGCAGAACGAGCTTAAGCGTAAGGGTGTGGTGGTGATTCCTGAGGTTAGTTTTAAGGGTTTGGATGGTAGGCGTTTGGTGCCTGATTTGGTTTTGAAGAATGGTGCGAGTTATGTGGTTGAGACGAAATTAGGCGCTGAGACCAAGCTTTTGGATACTATGGTGCAGTTGTATGATTATAA
>JAWBOF010000109.1:0-4671 GCA_038826685.1 Bathyarchaeia archaeon | reverse complement strand
GGTAGCAACAGTGAGAGAAGTCGCTCGGCTTGTTGTACTGAGCCGAAGTGCGTTATGTCTCCACAGACGGTTACGGCGTCAACCTTAGTCTCTCTTGCTTTTTCCACGGCTTTCTCGAAGGCAGCCCAAGCGCCGTGAAAATCTGCGGTTACGAGCAGTTTCAAGTTTCCATTCTTTCCCATGCTTGTTTTGCGAAGACCGTGGCTTTCTGCGGGAACTCTTCGACCTTCACCTCAGCGATCACCGGAAACGGTGTCGGCAACGCTATACCCCACAGCATGGCTTCGTGGTCAGCCAAGCCAGGCAAATAATCTCTAAGCCTTTCTGAACCGTACTCCGTATACATGAGAATCGCGTCCTGGTCGTTTCCGCTCTTCAGCCTAAAGCACGCAACAGAATTGCATTGTGATATGCAGCTTTTCAAAACGTAGGCTGGTCGTTGAGTCATAATGATCAAGCCCACGTTGTATCCTCCTGCTTGGCTGATGGTTTCGATCATCGCTGCTTTTGCTGTGTCTTGGGCGTCGGATTCGACGATTTCTGCGCCTTTTTCGGGCGCCAAGTATTGTGCTTCTTCGATGGCTATGATGCATGCAAAGTCGCCTTCGTTTTTTCGTTGCATGGCGTAGTTTCGGATTTCGTTGATAATATGCGAGGCAGTTAGGTGCTGTTTTTCGATGTCCGTGTCGACAGAGAAGTCTAGGATGAGGGCGGGATGTTCTTTTATCGATTCGATTATGTCGAGTGATTTAGTGTTTTTTCCAAGGAAGTCTCCGCGGTTGTCAAGGCACCATTGAATTGCCCTCAACGCTTTTGCTTGGCTGTCAGGGGTTTTGTAGGTCACGCCTTCGCTGAGTATTTCCTCACATCTTGCAATTATGTTCTCTTTCGTTAACTCCTCATTATTTGCCGTAATTTTCTCAAGTGCCGCGGCAACGGTATCTCTCTCTTTACCTTTCACGCCGAGTTTAGCCACAATAAAATCGGGGTTGGTTACTGATGGCGTAAACTTGTCGTATGAAAAAACTTTCGCATCATACTTCGTCAACGCCCCATATTCGCCCCTTCGGTCAAAAATCACGAAGCGAGGGCGAGGTTTTAGCCGCGAAGCCTTTGCGACGAGGTTTATAAGAAAGCTGGATTTGCCGCTACGAGTCATACCCGCGACAAACATGTGCCCCTTGGCCACAGCATTCAAGTCGAGATAAACTGGTATGTTTGTGCCCCGCACTCTACCCAACTCGAGCACCAAAGCATCAGCCGCGAATTTTTTGGGGATGAAAAATTGTTTCAAGGCTTCTTCTGATGGTTCGTAAACATAGTCCCACGGTGCCGGCGCCGTTTCCAGTGTTCTCCATTTATGGTCTTCATCATAATAGCCCAGTATCTCCGCAAAAGCCACAGTGTATTCGAGTTTTTTGCCGTATTCTGCTTGTCTCCCTTTTTTACCTGCCAGCGGTCCGGTTCTGCCCGTCATCATTTCTGGGTTATACGGTTGTGTGCGAAAAGTGCGCGTTAATACGTGGACATGCGGGTTCGTTGGATGCTTAAGAAAGTAGAAATTATTTACCTTCACACGCGCGGTTTCCATGACGACGAACACGAGAAAATCATGCGTGCATCCTGACAGAGCATAGCCTATAGGTTTTAATTCGGCGTCCATTTCCATCAAGATTCACCCTTTGAAAGCGCGGTGGAAACAAAACTTCTATCGTCATGAATCGTCCAGCTCTCGCCGTGTTGAAGTGCCAGTAAATTCAAATCTTCCGCGTCCATTTCACCGTTCTCCACCAAATCCAAAGCCTTCGAGTACAGCATAAGCGTGCGGATGTTAGAGAGGCTGTTCGTTATTCGGGTTAGGTGATCAGCTTCGGTTATGGCGAAGGGCAATCCGTCTTCTTCAGAAGTCGTGTAAAGAATCGTGGCAATTTCCTCTAGCCGGTCAAGGCAGAATTCAGGCAATTCCAAACGGTACGGCGTGGTCAACCCCGTGCGAATGTAAACGGAATAAAAGTTGGTTATCCTCGCAGCGTCTTGAGGTGGAATCTGCATCGCCTCAGCCTTTTTCTTGTACGACTCGACCACTAAACCCTTCATAGGCTCCGCTTCAGGAAGAGTATATTGTCCTTTCCGCAGGATCAAGTCAAGAAGCGCCGTGTCTCGCATTTGTGGCGCACCGAAGCTTTCGCAGAGCGTGGTTCGCTGAGTTCTCTTCACAAAACCGACGATGGGGACGCTACTTTTGTAGCAAGCGTAAAGCAGGTTAATCGCGCTTGTGAGAGTTGCGTTAAAATCTCGGTTATAGGCTTCCGACGGGTCGTTGAAGGGTAGAAGCCCGTAATTTAGCAGCAGTGTGCCGTCCACGACTGCGTATTCCGGAGTCCATTTAGCGACTGCTTCGGCGGTGATTTCGAATTGTATCTTCGCAGTTAAAAGTGACTCGCGGCTTTTCGCCCTAAACTCGTCCGACCACAACGCAGAGTCGCCAACCTTGCAAACAGGCTCATCAATAATCTTCCATCCTTCGACCGCGATGGCGGTGGACGCATATAACGGTGCAAACGCAGACCGCAAATCCACACCGTTGTTGCCGGCGTCTGAGGCTATGAGGCGGGTTGTTTTCGCAAGGTTTTCGTCGGGTTCAAGTTGCTTTACGCGAATTTTTTCCTTGACATTTCTTAAGAGTTCCTTGCGTTGTTCGTTGATTTTTTTCAATTGTCTGAGGATTTGGTCGGTACCGTTGTCGATGAGTTTTTGGTAGAGTGCTGGGTGAATAGTCTCAGGTTCAGGCCCAGCGAAGAGCGAGAAATATTGTTCGCGGAAGGTGGGCGGCAGTCGTTCGAGGACGCTTTTCTTTTTGGTTGACTGTGACAAGCAACATCACTTTTCCGCTAATAAAATGCGCATGGAAAGTTTAAAACACTATCCATCATTATGTGCTATTGTTGGTGCGAATGTTGGGCGAATTATTCTTGGGTTGTTCCGGCTGGCATTATAAGGACTGGGTCGGCCCACTTTACGAGACTGAAACAGAAAGCAAGCTGGCTACTTATTCGAGGGTCTTTAAAACCGCCGAAATCGACTCCACGTTCTACGCTTACCCGTCAAAAGGCATGGTGATGGGATGGCTGAAATACACAAAGCCCAACTTCATCTTTACTGCCAAACTTCCAAAACAAGTTACTCATAAAGACAAACTCGACCCCAAACTGGGTGCCGAGAAAGACCTCGAAAAATTCTGCGACCTAATGCAGCCACTGTTGTTGCAGGGCAAGTTGCGGTGTCTTTTGGCTCAATTGCCCCCGAGTTTAAAGTATGATTTGCAGTTGTTGGAGAGTTTCTTCTCAATCTTGCCCAGAGAGTTTCGTTTTGCAGTTGAGTTTCGTCATAAGTCGTGGCTGACCAACCACACGTACAAGCTTATGGAAAAATATAACGTGGCTTACACGGTTGTGGACGAGCCAGAACTGCCGCCCGAGACGCATGTAACGAGTGACGTAGCCTACGTGCGGTGGCATGGCAGAGGCGAACGCCCGTGGTACTATTACCTTTACAGCAAAGAAGAACTCGAAACATGGGTGCCAAGAGTAAAGGAAATAACCAAACAAGCCAAGACCACTTACGGCTACTTCAACAACCATTATCACGGCTACGCAGTAAAGAATTGTCTCGAATTCGCTGACATGCTGGAAATCATGACGCAAGAACAAAAAGAGGCGAAAAAAACTGTCGATAAATACTTTGAGGAAAGAAGAAAAGCAACCGAGGAAGACATGAAAAAACGCGCTGTGACATTAACAGCTTACATGCCCGCCGAGATAGAGAAAATGGATTTCGCACAGCTTCTGGACGTTTTTATGGACAAAGGAAGAATAAGGCGGGCTCGAGGCATAAGCGATAAAGAGGTGACGATAAAAGAATCGTCGAACACCCGCATTTCTGCCACAGTTCGTGAATACAACGTCGTATTTGACTTGGAAAAAAAGACGATTTCCCACGATTGCGCCGACTGGAGCCGCTGTATCCCAGCTAAACAGTTTTGTAAGCATATAGGAAAGGTACTATTGACGTTGCCTCGGGAAAAAACCACGAATATTCTTCGCAGAATAGGCGCCGAGCGGGAAGAGTGGGAATTCAAGCCCTACGCCGCTATGCAGGCTTGATTGCGCCGAGAAAAGTTGTGTCGATTATCTGTTGGCGTTGTTCGATTTTTTCTGCTTTCTCCAGTAGTTTACGTGCTTCTGGGCTGGTGAGGTTCTCAAAACGCGCCAAGTCGACTTGTCTCGGGTGGAATTCCACCGTAAATATTTTTAGGCCACTTCTTTCAATCATCGTGACGTATTCGTAGCATGTCGTGTGGTATTCTTCTATCTCGTTGCGCATGAGGATTTTTCGTAACTTGTAGATTATTTGTTGAAAATAGGTGCGTGGCTCGCTTGCCCAATCTTCGACGAGAGCCAGTTTGCCTTTGCATTTTAGCACTCTGGAAAATTCTCTGAACGCGTTTTCCATCCTCGGCGGGGGTAAGTGATGAACAGACAAGATAGATGTGACGGCGGCAAACGAGTTGTCTTGGAAGGGAAGAGCGTCCGCAGTTGCTGCTATAAGGTGGATTTTGTTGGCGAGTTTTTCTTTTTTTATCTGGTTTTTTGCTGTTTTAAGAGAACGCTT
>JAWBOF010000108.1:0-4749 GCA_038826685.1 Bathyarchaeia archaeon | reverse complement strand
CATCACCATGTGAGTTTATTCACCAAACCATCAACGTAGAGGATACAACCATGGGAAGATACAAGCAAATTGAAGAAATCGTCAAACTCATGAACGATCCCGAACATATACGAAACACCAGCATAATCGCCCACGTCGACCACGGAAAAACCACACTCTCAGATAGCCTACTCGCAGCCGCAGGCATCATCAGCGAACAAACCGCAGGGCAAAAACTCTTCCTCGACTCGTGGGAACTCGAACAAAAACGCCAAATGACCGTGTTCGCATCCAACATCAGCCTCGCCCACAACTACAAAGGCCACGACTACCTCATCAACCTCATCGACACACCCGGCCACATCGACTTCAGCGGAGCAGTCACCCGAAGCCTAAGAGCCGTCGACGGCTCGCTGGTGGTTGTCGACGCCGTAGAAGGCCCCATGACACAAACCGAAACCGTCCTCATGCAAGCACTACGTGAAAGAGTGAAACCACTGCTTTACATTAACAAGGTCGACAGACTCATAAAAGAAATCAGACTCACACCACAAGCCATACAAAACAAATTCGCAAAAATCATCGCCCGCGCCAACAGCCTTATCGAAAAATACGCCCCACCCGACCACAAAAAAGACTGGCAAGTCAAAGTCGAAGACGACCGTGTGGCCTTTGGTTCAGCGTTGCATAAATGGGGCTTAAACCTTAGCCACATGAAGGCAAAGGGCATCTCGTTCCAAGACATAATCGACGCCTACACGGGCGAACCCGACGAAGTAGCCCAAAAAGTTGAAGAACTAAGCAAAAAAGCGCCACTCTATGAACCCATACTCGACATGTTCTGCGAACACTTACCCAACCCCTACCAAGCCCAACCATACCGCCAAAGCCAAATCTGGCCAGGCGACCCAGAAAGCGAAGTGGGCAAAGCCATGGCGAAAGTCGACCCCAAAGGTCCGCTCCTCATGTGCATCAGCACGATCGAAGTTGACCCCCACAGCGGCGTCGTAGCCATCGGCCGCGTCTTCAGCGGAACAGTGGAAAAGGGCAAACAAGTACGCCTCATCACAGCACGCCAAAGCGGAACAATCCAGCAAGTTTACATGAGCATGGCTGCCGACCGAGTGATCGTCGACAAGGTTCCAGCAGGCAACATAGCCGCGATAGCGGGAATGTCGGGGATTCATGTTGGCGAAACTATCGCTGAGGAAGGGGTGGAAACGAAGCCTTTTGAGGGGCTTAAGTATGTTTCTGATCCCGTGGTAACTGTTGCGGTTGAACCGGCGGACATTAAAGACTTGCCGCTTTTCGACAAAGTTATCCACAAGTTAACGCTCGAAGACCCCAACCTCAAGTTCACGATAAACAAAGAAAGCGGCGAATACCTCTTGAGCGGCATGGGCGAATTGCACTTGGAGATCACCGCTTACCGAATGCAGGAAGCAGGGTTGAAGGTTAAAACGAGCAAGCCTATTGTTATTTACCGCGAAACTATCAGCCACGATTATAAAGGACCCGCGATTATGGGTAAAAGCCCCAACAAACACAGCCGTCTGTGGGTGACACTGCAGAAACTGCCCGATGACGTGATTGAGGCTATAAAAATGGGCAAGATTTCAGAAATGCAAAGTCGTGATGAGAGACAAAAGATTCTTCGCACCCAATTCGGCTGGGATACTGATGATGCTCGAAACGTAATCGCCATAGAAGACACTAACCTTCTAGTTAACCGAATAAAAGGCAGACAATACGTGGAGGAAGTTATCGATCACATCAAATCGGGCTTCCGTGAAGCCGTCCACACTTGCGTTTTAGCGAAGGAACCCGCTTACGGGTTAAAAGTTAACCTCGAAGACATCCAAGTTCACGAAGACCCCGTGCACAGGGGACCAGCCCAGATTCTTCCGATGACTTGGCGACCGATTTGGTGTGCGTTCTTGCTTAGTGACCCGAAGTTGTTGGAGCCGATTCTGAGTTTTGAATGTAAGGTTCCGAACGATTTCGTGAGCGCCGTGCTTGCGACAGTGCAGAAGCGCCGTGGCAAAGTGCTCGACATGATTACGGAAGAAGACATGATGGTAGTTAAAGCTGAGATGCCCGTGGCTGAATCATTCGGTATCGCAGAAGAGTTACGCTCGTCTACGCAAGGAAGAGCTTTTTGGGCAACACAATTCAGTCGTTGGGCGCCAGTGCCAGAGAACATGCAGCTTGAAATCATAGGGCAAATCCGTGAACGCCGAGGCTTGGACAGGAATCCGCCGAGGGCTGAAGAATTCTACGAAAGAGAGTAACACCGAAAACATGGGACACCTCATGTAACTATGTCCGCAGCAATCAACGTTACGTCTTCCAAAGGTTTGTCGTTAGCGTCGGTTTCCACACTACCGATCGCGTCCACAACGTCCATCCCTTCGACTACGAAGCCGAAAACTGAATAGTTGCTGTCCAAGTGCAAATTGTCTTTTAGGTTGATGTAAAACTGGCTGGTGGCAGAATTTGGTGCGCTCGTCTTCGCCATCGCCACAGAGCCTCTGACGTTGCTGTGCTTGTTCGGTAGTTCGTCGGGAATCGTTGGCACGTTAATTCCCTTCGCGCTGGCATCTCCGCCTTGAATCACGAAGTTATGAACCACTCTGTGAAAAATTGTCCCGTCGTAAACTCCGTTGAGGACGAGGTTTTTAAAGTTTCCAGAGGTGACGGGCATGTCGTCATACAATTCAATGGTTATGTTTCCCATGCTGGTGATAAGAATAACTCTAACTTTTTGTCGATTAACCATTGGGTACGCAACCACCACGATGATTCCAATCAACACGAGAGCTATAAGAACCTTTACTTTAGTGGTAAAGAAACCGTGTTTCTTTCTCGTTTTTAACTTGTATTTGCTGGGCAACTTTCTCACTCAACTGTTGATCGATCATAAAATTTACAGAAACACTTGTTTTAATAAGATTTAAGTAAACATGCGGTTAGTTGGATTATTCTTTTTCCACCCACCGTTTGTAAAGCAACACTCCGACGACGTAGAGAATAATGGCAGAGATGACAAGCGTGAGTATCGGTTGAAACAACTCGTTCAGTGTAGCATTTCGAATCATTACACTTCTTATCGCTTGGGCTGCGTAAGTCATGGGAATGACGCTGCCGATTTGTTGAAGGTAAGTGGGAAGGTATTCCGCTGGGAAGTACATTCCAATGAAGAACTGAAGTACGATGGCTATTGTTGTTGCGGCATTCGATGCTTCCTGTGGTGCTCTACCCACGCATGAGATTATTAAGCCTAAGGCAATGCCGTTTATTGAACCTAAAAACATGATTGGCACCAATAGCGCGATGTTCCAGTTTAGAGTGGGCGCTAAAAGGAAATAGGCTAACAACGCCATTATCAGGATTGAAACGGCAGTTTGAAACAGGGCAGCCAAGGTTTTGCCGAAGAGCACGTTTAACGGTCGGGCGGGGGAGGCTCTGATTTTTTTAAGTGTGCCTTTCTCTCGTTCGTACACGATCGCCCCTGTGGCAACGACCATGCTTGAAAACAAGAGTGGATAACATAGCATGCCGGGTACTATGTATTCTTTGTAGCCGATTGATTGTCCTATCACTGGTTTTTCTTCGTTCACTGTTATGGGTGTTGTGTAGTTGATTCCGTAAATTTGGTAGTAGAACGCCTTGTAGTATTCTGAAAAATAGGTTTTGATGCCGTCTCTACACAGTCTTGCAACGTCGGGGTTGGTTTCATCCACTACTAACAACACGCTTGCGTTTTGGAAATATAGATTCTGTGTGAAGTTTTTGGGAATGGTTATGACGGCACGTACTGTAGTCGCGTTCAATTCTTCTCGTGCTTTAATCGGGTTGTCAGTGAAGTTTCTTACAGTAAACACGCCTGTACTGTTAAGCCCTGTCATTATGCTTGCAGTGACGGAGGTGTGGTCATAATCAATCACGCCTACGTTCGCGTTGAAGGGAATTTCTCTTCCGAAGATGGCTGTGAACAGGAGCATGATGAGGATTGGGAAGGCTATGGTCCAGAATATGGTTCCTTTTTCTCTAAAGAACACTTTGATATCTTTTACAGCGATGCCTATTATGGAGTTCATTGCGAATCCCCCGTGAGTTTTCTGCCGCTTAGTTTAATAAACACGTCTTCTAAGGTCGGTTCGACGATCTCGATTTTTTCGGTTAAGATGCCCTTAGACGCCAATTTATTTGAAACTTCGGTCATGGTTTTCCACGGGTCTTTCGCCACGATTTGGATTTCATCGTCCTCCCTCGGTGTGCCGTTATACTCTTTGAGAATAGTAAGCGCTTGTTTGGTTTGGTTAGTTTTCACCCGCACGCGAATAGAAGCCGCGCCTCCTATTGTTTCTTTTAGAACACGTGGCTTGTCAAGCGCTACAATTTTTCCTTTTTCCATTATGGCAACTCTATCACAAACCTCGTCAGCCTCATACATGTCATGAGTAGAAAGCAGCACAGTCTTATCAGTGCCTTTAAGGGTCTTTATTAAATCCCAAAATTCACGTTTAATCGCAGGATCGAAACCGACCGTTGGTTCGTCTAAAATCACAATCGGCGGATCGTGAATTATAGCAGCCGCAAGGTTTGCACGCCGTTTCATGCCGCCAGACAACTGTTGGACTCTTCTGTTCAAGAATTCTCCCACTCCCAAGACCTTGGCGGAAAACTCAACTCTTTCTTTGAACTTTTTTCGGTCAATGGCATAAAGCGAGGCCGAGAAAGCAAAATTTTCCCGCACGTTGAGCAGGT
>JAWBOF010000107.1:0-4826 GCA_038826685.1 Bathyarchaeia archaeon | reverse complement strand
AGGTTCACCATTCTTAAACTCCGGGTCAAGAACGGCGTAGATTCTGCCATGCGACCGTATCTTACGTGACATAGAAAACCAGTTCTCTATCCAGAACTCGTTGAGATGATAGCTGTTGGTGAAGAGTTGGATGCAAAACCCATCTATGTTGACTTTCCAACCATAATACTCGTGCCCCAACACTTCTTCGGCCCTAGCGACAAGACGGTCTCGTTCCCTCTGCGACACGACTTGACTGGCTACCCGCCCCCTGTTCTTGGTAATTTTATTGTAGAGGTACATGCAGTTTCCACGCTGTTTCATTTACTTGCATACAACTTCGGCTCTATTCACAACCGTTTCTATAAATATATCTTATCAACAAGTTCTTGTAAAGGCGAACCACCTTGCAAGCCTCGGACAAGTCAGAACCCTTAAAGCGAGAAATCGGACTCTTCAGCGCTACCGCAGTCGGCATCGGAGCAGTCATCGGCGCAGGAATTTTCGTAGTCACGGGAATCTCCGCTGGATTAGCAGGACCATCCGTAATTCTCTCCATCATCATCGCGGGCATAATCGCCTATTTTACGGCTGCTAGTTTCTCAAAACTCAGCGTGTACATTCCGAAAGAAGGCGGAGCCTACGCGTTTGCGTATGAGTTGATTTCGCCGACGGCTGGCTTCTTCGCGGGCTGGATGTGGATTCTCTCTTATACGTTCGCTGGCGCCGCCGTTGCGCTCGGGTTCGCAAATTATCTAGCCCAAATCGCACCTGTTATTTCGGTCAAAATTGTAGCGGTCGTCCTTTGTCTCGCCTTCACTCTTCTGAATCATGTAGGAATCAAGGAATCCGTAATTGTAAACAACGTCCTTGTATTGACAAAAATCATAGTTCTTGCCTTCTTTATCGCCCTCGGTCTTTTCTTCATAAACCCCACTAACTTCTCGCCTTTTTTCATTCCAGCAAACGAGTGGGGAACCCTTCAAGCCACGGCGCTAATATTCTTCGCCTACATCGGTTTCGCCCGAATTACCACAATCGCCGAAGAGGTCAAAAACCCGAGCCGCACCATTCCGAAAGCAATAATCCTCACCCTAATCATCTCAATCGCGTTTTATACGCTGGCAGGCTTTGTCGCTGTTGGTTTAGTCGGCTACTCGGCGCTGGCGGATTCTGGCTCACCACTTGCTGAGGCAATCGCTGTTACGGGAATTCCGGCGGCTGTGTTTGCTGTTTCCGTGGGCGCGATAGTGGCGACTGCTAGCGTGTTGCTAACCGCGATTTTGGGAGTTTCGCGTGTTGCGTTTGCTATGGCTAGAAACAGAGACTTGCCCAGTTTTCTGGAAAGAATAGATAAAAAACGTAAGACACCTTACGGTGCTGTTTGGTTTTCAGGGCTGCTCATGACCGCTGCGGTGGTTTTGACACCCAATCTGACGCAAGTGGTTGCGTTGAGCAGTTTTGCTTCGTTGTTGTATTATTCTTTAGCAAACGTTGCAGCTATGAACCTAAGCACAAAAACAGGAAAGTTCTCGCCCCTAATACCGTTCATTGGTCTGGTTTCGTGCTTGAGTCTTCTGGTTTTTCTCTCTCTTGAATCTTGGCTGATAGGCATCGTTACTCTTGCGTTAGGCGCAGCCTATTATTATCTGAAAAAAAAGAACACGTCTAAATCGGAGGCTTAACGAGCATTCTGGCGGCAAACTGCAGCTTGGACCACTTCAAAAACCCTCTACCCGGAGGCTCAACCTCGTAGAGTTTTTTGCGTTTTGCCTCCAACAAATCATCTTTTTTTCCGAGAAATTCGGCGGCAGTCATGAGCCTGTGCCCACTTTTCTGTGCTGCGTCAAAAACGATCTTTGCTTGTTCTCGCCAATCTTCTGTTCTCAAAAAATGATGCTCCAGAATAATCAAGGGCACTGTTCGCGCAAGCCGCACCAAGTTTTGTAGGCCTTTCCCTATTTGTTGCTCGGGTACTCGGAAACCGCCGAGGTAGAGTGGTGGTCCACCGACGATTAGAAGTTGAGGCTTTTCCACAAGTATCGTTTTCAACGTCACGTCGTACATGGGCCCTTGAACGTCTGGAGCGAACATGACTCTCTCATTTTCAAGTTCGATTGTTGTGGCTAAAACCCAACCTAGATTAGAATCTTCTGAACCGTGAAAAACTGGCGCCGAAAACCTTACTAGCGTGTCACCAAACTTAAACGTTTTGCCGTCGGCTATTTCCAATTTTTTCGCAAATTTGCCGCCCGTTCTAGCAAAAACCCAACCTCGTCGCCGTTGGCTCGTGTTTATGTTTGTTTTTGGGTTCTTTAGGAGAACTAGTTTATTTTCGTAAATTTTTTGCGCGATTTCTTCTGATGTCCAGTTGCATGCCCAATCCGTGAAAGAGGGTGTGTGGTGGTCAAAATGGTAGTGGCTGATGGTGACGACGTCGGCTTTCGAGGCTTTTTCCGCAATTCGCCCTCGACTCTCAACAATCGCCGCGTATTCTCTTGGATGAGGAGGCAAACCGAACCGAAGAGGCGCCAACGAAACACCAGCGTCGAGGAGAATCCGCACGTCTCTTGTTTCGACGAACGTGCACATGGAACGCGTACCCAGACTTTCAGCAGCAAGAGGCAAGATTCTAATTTTGTTCTGCATCTTTGTCCAACACAAATACACTGCAATACGTTTTTATGTAGGCTTTTAAGCATTAATCCTTGTTGGGCGATGACGACTCTGGCCCCCCTGACCCAAGAATGATTGGGATCTTGAGTGCGCGAGCCTAACACCCTTATTCATAAATTATTTTCCATAAACTATTATTCTCTTGACTTGCGTTTATTTTCGTACCCAACGTTGCCAGAGTTCTTCTTTTGCCGCTTCGATGTCTTTTTTCGTCACGTGTGGCAAGTTCAGCAAGACCTCTTCTGGAACGATGGCGTAAATCAGAAGCATCACTGTCTGGATTTCGCTTAAAGTTTCGGGAGTTATGGTTTTTGCCTCCTTTCTTATGGGATGACCTCTTAGTGAATCATTTACAACGAAGTATAGGAATTTAAACTTTTTTTGTTTAAATAGTTGGAATCGTTCGCAAAAAAGTTGAGGAAGATTATTCGTGTTATGTGCAGTAGGACTTTTTTCTGGTGCGCTGCTTGGATATGGTGGAAACGTTGTTCATCACGACATCGAGTCGGCTCACATTGTGAACCACTATGTTGATTCGGTAAAGGCTTTTCAACGTGTAAACAACTTCACGAAGCAAGTAACGCGGACGCCTCAGAAAAGCGTTAAAATGTTTCTCAATCAGCGCTCGAATTTCCTCAGGCGGTAACGTGTCGGGCGACATTTCCGAAGCCCAAGCGCCGGTCTCCCAGTATTCTTCCTCTTTTAAAACTCCTTTAGCTTTGAATTCCTCCCAAATGTCCATGCCGGGAAAAACGCCCAGAATATTAAACTGCGGAAAATCTATTGGAATTTCCCGTGCGAACCGCAGCGTATTCTCGATTTCTTCTCGGGTTTCTGTGGGTGCACCAACGATGAATGAGCCTATTATGGCGTCCATGCCGGCTTTTCGCGTTGTCTTCACGGCTTTCGTCGATTGTTGTGGAGTTATGCGTTTGTTATAGTAGTCGAGGATGCGTTGGTTTGCACTTTCGATGCCAAAGTAGATTATTTTACAGCCCGCCTTCACCATTTCTCTCATCACATCGTAAGAGCAGTAGTCGACTCTGCCCTCACAAATCCAATCCAAGTCGATTTTTTCTTTCCTCATCAACCTGCAGATTTCGATCACTCTTTTCCTATTAATTGTAAAACTATCGTCGACGAACAAAAACTGCTTATACCCCATGCTTGCAAGCAAACTAAGCTCATCCACCGTGTTCTCAGCCGACCGCGCTCTCCAAACCCCACGCGCAAACCGCTGGCACCCGCAAAAACGACATCTAAACGGACACCCACGGGATGATAATACCGTCGTGAAGCCTTTTGGTGCAGTGATAGCGCCTGCGACTTCGGAATGATACTCAACGTCTAACAACTCACGATTAGGGAAAGGCAGAACGCTTATGTCTTTTATTAAGGGCCTCTCAGGCGTAGAAACGACCCTGCCCTTTTCTCTAAAAGTTATTCCCCGAACATCCTTCAGGTTTTTCCCATCTTTCAAGTACTTTGCCAATTCAAGCGTGGTGATTTCTCCTTCGCCACGTACGATTATGTCGACCCACGGGTACTTCTGCATGATTCGCTCCGTGTTGAAAGTCGCATAATAGTTGCCAAAAACCGTCATAATCTCTGGGTTTTCCTTTTTCACTTCGCCCGATAAGACAGCGGCCGTGCGGCCAGAGCTGGCGAGGGTGGAAAAGCCGACCACGTCAGGGTTTTCTTTTTTAACCCACTTAACTGTCTCATCGATGGTGTAGCCCTTCGCGGCTTGGTCAAGCAAAGCAACTTCGAATCCTTCCTTCTCAAGCACGGTGGCGATGTAGAGTATACCTAAGGGCGGCCAAGAGCAAACAGGTTCGCTTTTCTTGTTCAAATCTTCACGAAACGCGGCGGGACTAATGAACGCGAATTTCATGATGCTCACATGGTCCAAGTGCATCTTTATTCGTTGTTTTGGTTGAAATATATTGTGCTAGGTTAATCTTCACTTTGCCTATTTACAATTTTTCTTTTAAACTGACAGAAAACCATAAATCAACCGACAATGCATAAACAATGATTCTGCGAGCGAATTAAGACATGGCGTCTTATTTCACGGTCTTTAAGGACGAAAGCAAACTCGACATTAATTATCTCCCACCCAGCCTATCCCACCGCGAAACACAGCCCAATCCGCTCACCAAACTCTTCCA
>JAWBOF010000106.1:0-4884 GCA_038826685.1 Bathyarchaeia archaeon | reverse complement strand
TGTACCATGTGGATTTGAGTTTTTCTTCGGCTTTAACGGCTTCAGAAACTTTCTCTTCTTCCGCCTTCTCAACTTTGGCTTCTAGAGGTAAGAAAGTTCGCGACTGCTCGGCGAGCGGATGTCCTTTTATCGATATGGTGAATTGTTTGTTCCAGCCGAACGGAGTGCGGTAGACTTCAAGTCCGTTGGCTTTTGCGTATTTTTCCATGGCTTTAATCACGTTTAACGCGTCGGCGGGTTTGGCTAGGTTGCTGCTTAAGTGCGCGTAGGGATAGATGAGGACACATTTTGCTTTGAGTTTGTCGAGGCTTTGTTTGATTTCTTCCATGGCTTTTTTTGCCACAGCGTCGTTGTCGCCATCTTCGACAGCCACGAACAAGACAACGATGTCTTCGAACTTTTGCTTCTTTTCTTCTGCTTTTTCTGCCATGGCGATTTCTTTTTTTATGGGTTTGTATTCTATGAAGTCTGAATGTAACTGTAATATGCGCAACTGTTTTTCAGCCTCTCTATTGCTTAAACAGACAGTTTAAAATGCGTTTTGGCAAATTAGTCTTTCTAACCTCTGTACCGCCACTGTT
Organism: Bathyarchaeia archaeon; assembly: GCA_038826685.1. GTDB lineage: Archaea > Thermoproteota > Bathyarchaeia > Bathyarchaeales > SOJC01 > JABFQO01. The sequence continues at coordinate 4,303 of JAWBOF010000106.1, read as the reverse complement.
CCAGCATTTTCTCTTTCTTAGTTGCCTTCTTATACTGTTTATAATGCTCCTTACACAAATACGCACGCCTAACGTCGCCCACTTTCAATCCCGCTTCGGCTACTTTAGCGGTTGCAAGAGAGCGGACGGCGTCTTTACCGCACCCTGAAACGCTGCATTTTACACCTTTTGCTATCCGTCCCACTAACGGTGCCTCCAGTCTTGTATGTCAAACACTGTTTGTGCTTATGTTCTTTTCTGAACCTGCTATAACTCGTTGTGTGTCTTCGGGTGCATACACTTTGCGAGCAGGAGTTGTGCGCGTTCGTAAACAGCCTCTTTTTTTGGCAGAGAATACGGACCGACAGTTTCCACCTTAAACGAAGCCATCGCAGAACCCACACAAGCACACCAAACAGCGTCCTTTCCTTTCATGTACTCTGCTAAAAAAGCCCCTGCGAACACGTCACCTGCGCCCGTCGGGTCGACAACGGTTTTTGACATGTATGCAGGAACCTTACAGAAAGTGTCATCAAAAAGCACCGCTACTCCACCCGTGCCCATGGTGACGACAACTGTTTTGACGCCGAATTCTCGGATCTTCTTCATCGCCGTCTCTAAACTTCGCAGCCCCGTAACTACTCTAATCTCTTCAGAAGAAGACTTGTAAACGTCGATTTGTTCAAGAACCGAGGGGGACAACATGTTTCTCAAACTTGTTCTGCCGTTGACGCTGAATTCACGCAAAAAACCCTGCGGGTCAAGAGAAAGAATATCCGTTCTCTCGCGTAGTTTGTTCACAACTTCCGAGGCGATTTCGCCAGCAATCGGTGCTACGTGAATGTTTTTTGCACTAAAATCGTCCGGTACGTCTTCAAGAAGAATCTTTGGACCTAGGTTTTCGAGCCAGAGTATGCGTTTTCCATTGTAATACTCGAGGACGAAGGAAGTTGTGACGTCATTGTCAACCATTCCCACTCCAAATAAGTCGACATTGTTTTTCTGCAGGAACTTTATGTAGGCCTCGGGGAAGTCTTCGCCTATCACGGATATTACGCCCACCTGAGCGCCGAGTTTTCCTGCGGCTAGGGAAACGTATGCCGGTGATCCGCCTAGCATCTGTTTGTAACTGAAACCCGACGTGACTATTTGGTCGATGGCGAAGTGTCCAACCGTGACTAGGTCTAACGTTTTCACACTATCATTCCTCTTTTTTGTTGGTTATAGAAGAGGTTTTAAGTGTTGAATTCTAGCATGCAGTATATAAATACCGATTTGCATTGAATATATACAAGTGTGATAAAAAGTGCCAGTTAAACGTAAAAGTCGTGGAAGAGCAAAAGGCGGAAAAGGAAAAAGCGCGCTGGTTCAATGCAGCGGATGCGGCGAACTCGTGCCCCGAGACAAAGCCAAAAAGGTCTCCCGAAGATACTCTATGGTTGATTATGCCTTGGCTAAAGAACTTAGGCAAAAGGGAGCATACATAGCCACACCGATGGACACGCGATACTATTGCGTTTCGTGCGCCGTGCATCGGGGCGTCGTGAAAGTGCGCGCGAGAGACGAGCGAAGACAGCCTTGGCAAAGGCGCTAATCCGCCATCTGTTTTTTTGAAGCCTTGTAAAAATGGACAGCACGCTGAAGTACGGTTATGTTTGTCAGAAAAGCCAAGACTATCACGCTCCATCCTAAGGCATCTGCCCAAAAAAGCGTAATTAGGCTTCCTAGGATAAGAAGTATTATGCGTTCTGCACGTTCCGCGATTCCGATTGATTCCATTTTCACGCCGCCGGCTTCGGCTCGGGCTCTGGCATAACTTACTAGTAACGCGCCCACGATTGCCGCAAGTCCCCAGAAGAAGTTGGCGAATCCGCTGGCTATTATGCCAACCATAACTGCCGCGTCTGCATAGCGGTCGAGGAGGGAGTCGAGGAAACCGCCGAAACTCGTGGTTTGCTGGTATAATCGCGCGAGAATGCCGTCCAAGGCGTCGCAGAAGCCAGAGAGCAACAAAAGAAAAACCGCTGGAACTAGCATTATAGTGTTAGCTGATGCTTGCCAATAAGCAATTGCTGAGAGCAACGCGAATGCTATGCCTAGTCCGCTTAGCCGGTTGGGTGTGAAGCCTATTTCGTGCGCTGCTTTTGCCACTCCGGTGAGTGTTTGTTGTATTCGTTGTTTAAGTTTGGTTAACATAGGTTTTCTGGAACTATTTTGGTCGGAATCTTTATTTATGGCTTAAAGTCCACAACAATAATAAGCCTCGAAAAATGGGTTGCCATGGCATTGAAGCCCATACACGCTCAAACGCGATTTTCTCGGGAAAACTTTGCAGAGGGAATTGGTAAGATAGATGTTGTGGTGTTGACAAAGAATAGTGAGGCTCAGTTGGAGCGTTGTTTGGGGGCGGTTTATCGAAACGTGCCTGTTAACCGTCTGATTGTGGTAGACGGCTACTCCACTGATAAAACCTTGAGCATCATAAAAAAATTCAGCAAAAAACACCGTAATGTACTGTTGATTCAAGACAACGGGTCACGAGGCAAAGCCAGAAAAATCGGAATAAAAAACGTCCAAACCGACTGGTTCATGTTTGTCGACAGCGACGCTGTGCTTTGTAACGGCTGGTTTGAAAAAGCGAGGAATTTAATTGATAAGGATGTTGGCGCGGTTTGGGGAATCGAGGTGTGGTCAGAAATCCAGAATTCACGCGTTCTGAGGCTTTTTTTGAGAGTGACGAGGAAAATTTTTGATCTGAGGGGTGGGACGCATGATTTGTTGCTTCGACGTGAGGCTGTGGAAGACATCGTGATTCCAGAAAATTTGCACGTGTTCGAGGACGCGTTCATCAAAGATTGGATAACCAAAAAAGGCTACCGCGTTATAGCCACGTACGACCCATACTGCATACACTACCGTCCACAAACCGTTTGGACAACAAAAGGAAGCATAAACATAATCGCCGACGCCTTTCGGTTCGGCGCGCTTCGAAAAATGCCCAAATACATCTTGGCTTATGGGTTTTACACCGCCTACGTCGTGTACCGCATAATGTCGCAGAAACAACTCTAAACAATAAATGAGGAAAGCGTAATCGCCTTGAGGGTTTCAGTAGTCATCAGAACTCGCGACAAAGAAAAACACTTCGAAAGGCTAATAGAAAACCTATCTATGCAAACGGTCTGTCCGTCGGAAATAATTGTAGTCGACAATTATTCTACAAAAAGAAAACTGAATGGATTAAGTAGAATTCTGCAAAAAACCGTGGCGAAATGTTTCAAGGAAAAGGTTGGACTTAAACTGGTGCCGCTTGCTGATAATGATTTTTCTCACGCCTACTCCACAAACCTAGGCGTAAACGCGGCTGAGAACGAGTTAGTTTGCCTAACGAACGCGCATTCTCTTCCCGTGTCTCTTCATTGGCTACAGGACGGATTAAGACACTTTAAGAATTCAAAGATTGCAGGCGTAAGCGGTTTTTTCATCGCTCACCCTGAAAAGGCTTCTTCCGAAAGCGTGAACGAGTGGCTTTACGTTTTCGGTCAAAAAATATTTCTACGGCAGGACTGGTGCTCCACGGTCAACTGCATAATCAGAAAATCTTTATGGCAAACCTATCCTTTCGACGAAAACCTACCTCAAATCATTCCTGAAAGCAAGCGTTACGGATTGGAGGATTACGATTGGAGTAAAGAAATGGTTGCCCGAGGCTACAGAATAGTTATCGACCCAGCCTTCAGCGTTTTTCATTCTCATGAAAGAGGCATTAACGATATTACTCGAAACGTAAAACGCTACTTCATCTACCGACGAATCCAACAAAAAATCAATCAGTTCACCCGTCCGAGAAAGTCTTTCAGCAAAGTTTTCCAAGCAAAGCATCTAAAACAGACCATGACGATTTCTGTTTAACGATTTTTATACGACATTATTTGCTGGAAAGAAATAACAAATATGAAATAACAAATATTTGAGTGTTTACAATCTTTTATTGATAGAGTGTGCGCATCGTTGAGGAGTAAGGCAGTTTTCCTAATAACTCTGCTCTTGACGAGTGCGTTTTCTGTATTTGCAACAATTCATCCTGCCTTGTCAAATCCGGGCGTGTTGAATGTTCCTAGCCAATACCCTACTATACAAGACGCCATTAATGCCGCCAACCCCGGCGACACGATAATGGTTGCGAATGGTGTGTATCAAGAAAACAATTTGGTAATCAACAAGCACAGGTTAACTCTTCAAGGACAAGATAAAAGCAACACGATAATCGACGGTGGAAATGGCAATAAACCAATAATCATCGTAAACGCAGACAACGTGACCA
>JAWBOF010000105.1:467-4910 GCA_038826685.1 Bathyarchaeia archaeon | reverse complement strand
TGCGCTGAAGCCGCGGCGAAGCCAACCACTTTTCGAGTATTACTTTGATAATCTTTCGATGATTCCCGTCGAGAAGCAGTATTTGGTAATTGACAACTCCACAGATTCAGCAGTAGGCGTGCTCGACGAGGCTTTTGTGGCGGAGTATGGAAAGCCCGGCTTGAAATTTATAATTCGTGGGAGCCCTTGGAAAATTGTTCAGGTTTATGGTGACAAGATTCACGTAAAACCCGTGGATGACCCAAGTGGCGCTATTCCCAGTTGGGTTGGAGAAGAAATTCCCGTACCTTTTGAAGTGGCGCAGGAAGTGGGCTGGATAAGAGGGTTTGTGGAAGATTCAATAAAAAAGGGCGAAACACCGCAAAAAATTGTCTCCAGACTCGCTGAGAAATATCCTGCCGACGAGGATACAATTATGCGTGCGTTGCAGGAAACTTTTGAGCAAATAAGAAAAGGCTTTCCAGTTCCCACTAACAAGCGTTTGGTGGTTGAGGATTGGGAAGAATTTGTGATTTTACATGCAAATTTTGGCTTGTTGACGAACCGTGCATTGGCACAGTTGTTGGGACAATTAATTTCCGAGCGCACGGGGTACGTCGTAACCGTGCAGCACGACCCGTATCGAATATTCATTCAAACCATGGGCACGATAAACGGGGACGGGCTGGTTAACTTGTTTAACGAGATAAAAGCCATGCCGGACGAGATGATTCGTGAACAATTGACCCGTGCGACCGTGAAAACGGGGCTTTTCAAGCGAAGGATGATTCATGTAGCGAGAAGGTTCGGCGCTCTGAAAAAGTGGGTTGACTTCAGCAACGTTAGCCTGCGGAGTCTTATGAAAAGTTTCGAAGGCACGGTGATTTACGAAGAGGCGCTTAAGGAAACTTTCACGAAAGATTTGGACATGGAAAAAACTATTCAAATCATAAACAATCTAAGAAAAGGCGAGATTGATATTCAGAGAATAGACACGGCTGGAGTTGCTACGCCAGTTGCGCGGGTTGGTATCGAAAGAGTCAGCATGAAGACTGATTTGATTCCGCCAGAAAAAATGCGGGCGTTGCTCGTAGAGTCGGCTAAGGCAAGACTACTGAACGAAACACGCACTTTTGTATGCACCAACTGTTGGGATTATTCAGGGATGATCCGAATCAAAGACCTGCCCGACAAACCATTATGCCCAAAATGCGGTTCTCCCGCGTTAGGTGTATTACGTTTGGATGAGGAACAAGTTCAATCCATTACTGAGAAAAAAGGCGAAAAACCTACGAAAAAAGAAGAGGAAATCAAAGAATACGCGAAAGAAACAGCCCGATTAGTCGCAAAATACGGAAAACCCGCAGCAGTGGCTTTATCTGCACGAAGAGTAAAACCAGCCGACATCGCCAAAATGCTCAAACAAGAAGCAACATTAACCGACAACTTCTACGAAGCAGTGTTAAACGCAGAAAGAAAAGCGCTCAAAAAAAGATTCCAATAACCGAACTCCCGTAAAAACGCGACAAGCATAATGTCGTCTCCATAAACAAGCCCTACACCACAAAAACCCACCTAAACAAGAAGACATTACACCCACGTAAAGTGAACCCGTAATTCTCTCGTCATATTTGGGGTGTATTTGGAGCCTAATTGGATCATATATGGAAGAGGGTCTAGAAACGCGGCGCACAGTGCCACGCGTAGAGAAACTTCAAAAACTCAAAGTTTTCAGTATACACCAGAAAAACACCAAATTACAGCAAGTGTTAAATCCAAAACCAACCAAAAAAGAACACAAACAGGAAGTGAAAAAATGGCATCAAAAAAATTACTAGGTATGCTTAACGACGCAATCGCCCGAGAAATCCAAGTATCCATACAATACATGTGGCAACATGTGCAATGGATCGGCGTAAAAGGCTTTGCGGTGCAAAACGAACTTAAAAACATCGCTATAACCGAAATGAAGCATGCAGAAAAAATCGCAGAACGCCTATTTTACCTCGGCGACATCCCCACAACCAAACCGAACCCCATCAACGTAGGGAAAACATTGAAGGAAATGATTAAACAAGACATAAAAGACGAACAAAACGCCATTACACTCTATAAACAAATCATCGACGTGGCGCAGAAAGAAGGCGACGTAACCACGGCATTCATCTTCAAAGAAATCCTCGAAGACGAAGAAGAACACCACGACACATTCACCACGCTATACGAAGAAATATAAAAAAACCAAAAACCACACTCTTTTTTCTCCTATTGCTCTGCCCTTTCTCAACAAGATGAAAACCAAAATGGAAAAACTACTCGACTGCATAGAAAAACTGAAAAAAAGCAACGTCAAAAAAACAATAAAAGCCCGCATGAAAGAGTTTAAAGAAAACCACAAAAAACCCATTAACCAAATCTTCCAAGAACTCTGCTTCTGCATACTAGCCGCAAACTACAACGCCGAAAAAACCATAAAAATCCAAAACCAAATCGGCAACCAATTCCTAACGCTCCCGGAAAAACAACTCGCAAAAAAACTCAAAACACTCGGTTACCGATTCCCAAACACACGAGCAAAATACATAGCAGAAGCAAGAAAACACAAGAATTCACTAAAAAACATAATCGAATCCCAAACAAGCCAAAATCAAAAACGAGAATGGCTAACAAAAAACATCAAAGGCATAGGATACAAAGAAGCCAGCCACTTCCTAAGAAACATCGGATACACCAACCTCGCCATCCTCGACTTCCACATCATCAACATCCTAACACAACACAAAATAATCAAAAAACCAAAAACACTCAACAAAAAAACCTACCAGCAAATAGAGGCTTCCTTAAAGAAAATCGCAAAAAAAACCAACCTCAACCTAGCAGAACTAGATTTATACTTGTGGTGCATGGAAACAGGAAAAATACTAAAATAGCCCTAAAACAGAACCAACTAATCCTTCCAATCCAAAAGGCGCCTTTCACCCTCAATCTTCTTGATATCCGTAATGTCCTGCGTAACTTCAATCGTACCCAAATACCTACGATTTTTATCCCTCACCGCAAAATACCTAATGTGAATCAACCGCCCCTCCATCTGAATCCAAAACTCCGCAACATCTTTCTTACCTGACTTGAAAGACTCCAAAATCCTATTCACGATATGAATACTCTTCTGAGGATGGCACAACTGCACTTTCCTCCCAATTACCGCCTTCGTACGAACAAAAATCCGCTTACCACCCTCGCTATAATACCTAACCTGATCGTTCGCGTCGACAAATGTTATGTCAACAGGCAACGTGTTTAGAATGGCTTCCAACTCCTCTTTTGAAAGCGCCCCAGTTTCGAACTGCAACAAACCCTCAACTTTCGCCTTTTCCACCTCTTTAGCCTGCACCAGAACCGTAGCCGTCGGAGGCGTAAAGCAACAATAGCCGATTTCGCTGAATTCTTTTTTCGCTTCTTCCCACTCTTCACTTGTTACCACTTGCATCGCCGCGGGAAAGAGAATGTTGTTTTCCTTGAAAAAATGGCTTGACAAAAATTCGCTCAAAGTCTTAGCAGTTTCGCGCAACTGCCCCTTAAAATCTTGAAAATCCATAGCCCCCCGTTTCTCAACTAAACCGCGAAGCTGCTTCTTCACGGCTCTAATCTTATCATGCTCCATCCACATAATCGCCGGAGGCTCAGTAATCCCATGTTTCTCCAACAACGGAAAAAGCACGTTTTCCTCTCGCAAATAATGCTTCTCCGAATCCGTAAAATCATTAGAAATATGCTCAACATGCGGTAAATCACTGCTTACAGAATGTGCATCTTCCGCATCGTAAACTTTCTCCGCTATTGTGTTAAGTTTTTCCGCCAACTGCAACATGATTTTATGCTCCTCCATAAGAATGCCAACCGGATGCTCAAGCGGCACTTGCAGTTTTCTTTTCTCCAACTGCTCACTAAAAACGGCCAAATGCACGTCGCACAGTCTTCGAACCTCTTCCCTCGGCATGCCTTCTTTTACAAGCTCTTGTTCGACTTTTGCAATGTCTTCTTGGGTTGTGCCCTCCAAAACATGCTTAAATTTTTCTTTTACTTCTTCGGGTGTTGCCCCTTCGTGCAACCGTTTGATTATTTCTTTTAATATTTTCTTTCTCTGCTCGGCGATTTCGCTCATTTCTGTACACCATCTTTGCAACTATTACGCAACGTTACTATTAACAACAGTTTTTCTGTTTTTCGTCCAATCTTAAAGGATTATTTGTTTCCTCCACCATACTCTTTAATCTTTTGGGCAAGAGCCTTACCTAACTCAATGATTTGCTCCACGTTTTCTTCCGTTGGCGGCCCATTTATCTCCAACGCGCCGACAATTTCAATCTTTGACGATGCCAAGATTTCCTGCAATTGTTTTACGGCGCCCCCGCCCCAACCGTATGAACTTAGAACAGCACCAAACTTTGCCGGCGGCCTAAG
>JAWBOF010000105.1:0-457 GCA_038826685.1 Bathyarchaeia archaeon | reverse complement strand
CGCCTTCCCTAAATAAGCAGCATATACGGCCAAGGGATGCGCCCCGCCTAATACTGTAGGAGCACCTAGAACAATGGCTCTTGAATCCACAAGATCCCCTGCCAACTCTGAAACATCAACCGAAACCAAGTCGTGAAGAACAATTTCAACACCCTCAGATGCCAACGTCTCCATCATCGGTTGAATCATCTTTTTCGTGCTGTCCCACATCGTGACATAAACTATCGTTGCCTTCTGCCTAGTTTCGCCGGCAACCCACTTTTTGTATACTTCGAGGATGCGGCGGGGGTTCTTGTAAATCGGTCCATGGCTTGGCGCTATTATTTCAATTTGCAAATCCCTGATTTTTTCCATCGCCCTTTGACCCATGCTTGAGTAAGGCATCATAATCTCGCCGTAATACTTCCGGGCGTAAGCCAGTAAATCCTCCAAATCCTCATCATAAAATCCATCGGCT
>JAWBOF010000104.1:0-4997 GCA_038826685.1 Bathyarchaeia archaeon | reverse complement strand
AAGAATACGAATACCTGCAGCAGAAAAAAGGCAAAAAACTGCCCAAACCACCCACGGAAATGGCGCAAGCGCTGGTTTATGAACAGCAAATGTCGTGCTTGACGGGCAACGTGTGTGCCGCGCTGATTCGCACGGGCTATAAGGACGACCCGAGAGTCAAAAAAGCCTTAGCATGGCTCACAAAAATCCAATTCAAGGACGGCGGATGGCTCTGCCCCTACTGGAAAGCCCACATACGGGACACGCACAGTTGCTTCTACGGAACCATCTGCCCGCTCGAAGCCTTCAGCGAACTTCCACGGCAAGACTGGACAAAATCTATGAAACAAACAGTGGAGAAAGGCGCAGAATGGGTGCTTATGCACAGGCTTTTCAAGGCGGACCACCACGACTACAAAGTCATAAAGCAAGCGTGGCTGAAACTGGGTTTTCCGTGGTTCTGGGGCTACAACATCCTTCGCGGCTTGGACATCCTCACGAAACTCGGCTACACCAGAGACGAACGCCTAAACGACGCCGTAGAAGTGCTAATGCAAAAACGCCAAAAAGACGGCACGTGGTTGCTCGAAACCGCGCCCGCCGACAGGATGCACACCAACCTCGAACCCAAAGACAAACCCAGCAAATGGATAACCCTAATAGCCCTAAGAACGCTAAAACGACTAACCCAAGCGTGAAACAAACATGCCACAAAAACAACCCGATACCCCCAATCTGCAGTTTTATCCGCTCACACCCGAAAGATGGGCAGACCTCGAAAAACTGTTCAGACCACGAGGCGCCTGCGGAGGATGCTGGTGCATGTGGTGGCGACTACCCCGAAGCCAATTCATGAAACAAAGAGGCGACGAGAACCGAAAAGCCCTAAAAAACCTAGTTGAAACCGGCGAGGTTCCCGGCATCCTCGCTTACGCTGAGGACAAGCCTGTTGGATGGTGCGCAGTCGCGCCGAGAGAATTTTATTCTGCTCTGGAAAGATATCGTATTCTAAAACGTGTGGACGACAAGCCCGTGTGGTCGATCGTCTGCTTTTTCGTTGCCAAATCATGGAGAGGCATAGGAGTAACTATACAATTGTTGAAGGCAGCAGTGGATTACGTGAAAAGGCACGGCGGCAAGATTGTCGAGGCTATCCTGTCGACCCTAAGGCGAAACGAATCCCAGCGCCGTTCGCCTACACTGGAGTGGTTTCAATGTTCCGCAAGGTGGGCTGCAAGGAAGTCCTTCGCCGTTCTGAAACCCGCCCCGTCATGAGATTCGTAATCGAAGAAAAAACAAAGTAGCACACGAAACGCATACAAGGCTTTTATTCTTATGCCGCGACAACAGATAGGAGAGGACGAGAATTATGGGATTACCGATTCCAAGAGGCCCACTCTGCCAGAGTTGTGCGATGCCGATGAAAAAACCAGAGGATTTCGGAACGAACGCTGATGGAAGCAGAAACAAAGACTACTGCCGCTTCTGTTTTCAAAAGGGAGAATTCACAAACCCCGACGCAACCATGGAACAAATGATAGACCGAGCAGTAGAAGTTATGGCAACAAAACTGGGCATGCAAAAAACGCAAGCAAAAACAATGGCGTCAGCATTCTTTCCGACCCTTAAAAGATGGCGAAAGTAGGTCGTATGAAATTATGGGTTTTCCGCCGTTTTTTCTGTTTCAATGAGTGAAGCGAATGATAAGGGCTTTATCAACTGTCTCTCCCGCATGTGAATCATAACTGGTTCCTGAAACGTAACCGCGCCGCTCCATTCGTTTTTGCATTTTCGCATGAACTCAACATAGTCGGAGTAGTTTTTGTGGAACGATATCATCAGCCCAGAGAAACCCATGCCGCTGCATTGGGAAGCGAAGACGACGTTAGGTTGTTCCAGTATCCATTTTCTCCCTCTCTCTCCAGCGCGACGTCGTTCTTCCCGAGATAGTGAAGGCAACGTTTTCACGAAGGTAAGGGTGATAAGTTCGTAGCCGATTTTGGGAAAACTGGGTATCGTCATGTAGCCAGTTATATAGCCTTTTTCCAATTTTATTCTCGCACGAGTCACCGTGGGCTGGGACACTTGCAGTTTTTGGGCGATAGTTCGGTCGCTTTGTCGTGCATTCATCATTAATTCTCTTAACACTTTTAGGAGCAGTTCCTCTTTCAACCGTCTTTCACCTTACTTTGTCTTGAAGAGCAGCCAGTTCTTGTCTTCTTTGAACCGTAATAAACAGTAGGTTCCCTTTAACCGTTCACCCTTGATCTCAAAAATTATTTTGTTAGGTTTCTTGTCCACCAACACGTACGTGCCCTTGTCCCAGATTTCCACCGTTCCCGCTCCATACTCGCCTTCGGGAATCGTGCCCTCAAAATTCGCATACTCCAAGGGATGATCTTCAACCATGACAGCGAGACGTTTAACACCTTTCTCAGCAGGCGGTTCTTTCGGCACGGCCCAACTCTTCAAAACACCGTCCATCTCCAACCGCAAGTCCCAATGCAAGTGTGTGGCTTGATGCTTTTGAATAACGTAAATTCCTTCTTTGTCGCGGTTCAATTCTTTAACTTCTCCTTTTGGTTCAGTAGTTCGCCCAAAATTTCTTTTCCTCCAATATTTCTCCAAACTCACGTTTCTAACCACTTTAACATTCTAGGCAAAAGCCTATTCTAAACCTTATGCATGTGTGCTTTGCAGAAAGTTTATATTCATCTTTTTGTATTCGATAATTGTCGAATAGGCTTAGATGAGCATAAAATTTAGGTGGATGGTGATCAAGTTGTCAGACGAAATAAAAGAAGAAATCAAACGATTAAGAGAAGAAATCGCCAACCTAAAGGCACAATTCAGAACAGAGGAAAACCTGCTAAGAAGACGCCCCCGAGGCATCTACATCGACATCGGCAACAACATCCGAGGCTGCGTAGAAGACACTTTGGAAAGCGTGGCCGAGAACATACATGGAGAACTCGAAAAATCAATCTTCATAGGACCCGGAGGCGTCAGAATGTTCAAACTGAAGGAACCTTTTGAGGAAATGAAAATAGATTTTGCCAAAGCCGCAGAAATTATGAGCGCGCTGGGTCAAGAACACAGACTTCGAATACTAAAAGAACTTGCCAGCGGCGGAAAATACATCAACGACTTGCAAGAAACTCTCTCGGAAATCACCGCAAGCACGTTATCGAGCCATCTCAAAGTGCTCGAAGAAGCCGGTCTTGTCGTGCAAGAGAAAGTGCGAGGACGCTACCTCATTACAATGCCCGGTAGAGCCGCTCTAAAAATGGCAACGCGCGTAGCACGGTTTGTGGAGGCGAGGGATGAAGAATGATGTGGAAAGAATGCGAGCTTAGTGACACGGTTTTGAAGGCAAACGAAGATATGACGTTGTGGGAAACAGAAAACGGCATAGTGAAAATTGACAAAAACACGCTAGCCATCCCTATAAAACGGGGCGACAAACTAGAGGGCTACGTGTTTCACGGCAACGGCAAACTTCTACTAGACACAATCGTAGAAACCGAAAGAGGCGCCGTTGGAAAACCCGTTGAAAAAGAAATAAACACGCCATTCCTAATGCTGGGCGATACAGAAAAAATTCAGCCACAACTTAAACCGGCAACAAAAGAAGACCTATCAGAAATTGGGTATACGCATGAGGAAGAATTCAAGGCGCAAGCACAAGAGTTATGCAAAAAATTCCTCAGAAAAGCGCACTGGTGCCCATACAACGGCAAGAGAAACGGCTACGTGTTCATTTTCCCAAACGAAACCGGCAATGAGGACATTCTTTTAGCGAAAGATTCCAACATCGTCTACAAATCAACCAACACCGTCTTCCTTTCAAGCAAAAACAGGGTAATCCTCAAAACCCACAACTGCTACGTCCTCTCACGCCAAAAAGGGGCATTAGCCGTTAAGAAAATATGCCTCTAAATCCCATATTTTTTCGCAATTCATCTACATCTTCCTTGCCTAAAAATAAATAACCATAAAAAAGAGAGAGAAAGGAGTTATCGTGTTCGTGTGCTGTAGAGTGAGTGGTAGTATATTGTACCTAGCGCGCGGGCACATTCAGCCTCCGCTTGACGAGTGTTGAAGATCTCCTCTATCGGGCTGGTTTGTGGGACAATAGCATCTGAAGCGATGCACGGTGATTCAGTTTTAAACAGACCTAACGCGCTGAACAGAGCACGGGGTTTTGTTGTTTTTTGTTTACATTCCATTTCAATCACCTCTTTACTATTCAAATATACGTTTTAATAATAAAAACAAAGATATTTATAAAGTTTATGTTTTAATAATAAAAAGACTTTTATACTCATTCAAACACTTTATTGGTTAGGTGAAAAATCAATGAAAACCATGTTGATCATAAAAGATCCAGAGGCATTTCAACTATTAGCCGACGAAACGAGACGAAAGATAATCTATTTGCTACGCGCCAAAGAAATGACAGTAAGCCAATTAGCCGCGGAACTCACCCTCACGCCGCAAGCGGTGTATCACCATATCAAGAAGCTTCAAGACGCAGGCATGATAGAGATAGTACGCGAAGAACGATTAGGCCACCTCATCGAGAGCTATTACCGAGCCACGGCGGAGTCTTTCTACTGCAGCGTAGGCAGAGTCTACCCCAACGTAAAGGTTGCGAAAGAACAAATGACGATGGCTCTCAATGCCTTGAAAAAACTCGGTTTCAAAATTGAATTCGACGATAAGAAAATTTCCAAGCTGGTTGATTTGCAAGCAGAGATCGACGAATGCTGTAACGTTGACGAGTTTGCGGATAAAGTTGCGGATAAAGTTGCAGAGTTTGAGGATTTGGACCTTTTCACGAAAGATAAGGTCATGGAATATGCGATTACTCTTTCAGCGTCTGATGAAGAATTCGCTAGGCAACAAGAAATCGAGAAGAAGCTTAGAAATTTGCTGAAATCGTTGATCAAAAAACCAAACAAGCTTACTTAGCCTTCTTGCGATTTTTTGTTATCGTTTTCGTTGTGCTCTTTTGC
>JAWBOF010000103.1:0-5052 GCA_038826685.1 Bathyarchaeia archaeon | reverse complement strand
AGGGATTCGACTCGGAACCCACGTAAACCTTGCTTACCCGCGAATGGTCAATTCCGGATTGAATGAGCGCCATCTTTCCCGCTTCGACTGCCGCCGTTATAGAGTCTTCATCCAAGAACGGCACGGCGCGTTCCATGTTGGGTTCTTTGTACCGAAACCGTGACGTGTAGGCGCCGTAGCCCACGATTCCTGGCTTTTCGTATTCCTTTTTGGGTTCGGTTATGGTGTATTTTTGGTGTGGATAGTATTCATCTGTGAACGTGAAGGCCAGTGAAATTGTCGGGATGATTTCGCTCGTCTCTACAGCGTGTCTTCGCCTAAAACGGGGAACCACCGTGCGGCCTTCAAATTTTGAAAGATCAATTTGTTCGCCTTCCCGTATCAAACGGTCAGTCAACCTGCCGGGCACGCGAACCTTGCCGTTATGGAAGGACACGATGCCGTACACAAATGTGCCCAGTTTCGTGAATTTGTTTGTAGGTTCATTAACGAGCGTGCAAACTTCTAACTCGCCCTTTTCAAAGAAAAAGTCAATGTCCTGCATCAGGCCGAAACTTCTTCTCCCGCAGTTACCGCAGTAGTCTTTCTTTCTGAAGTATTCTTTTCCGCAGACGCTACAGCGAGAGCCACGTAATCTGTCACAGATGTAGGAGACTCGTCTCTCTATGGGCTCACTGCTCATTTACTAATCCCTCCCGAAAATGTAGACGTACGATTTTGTTCCAAAGCCTTCCAGCTCCAACGAGCAACCATACTGGAGCCCTCCTTCGACGCTTACTTGTCGTTCACCTGCGTCGCCGCTTAATTGTTTAACGATCTCGAAAACTTGTGCTCCTCCAGTCGCGCCTAGCGGGTTTCCGTCAGCCTTCAAACCGCCGTTCAAATTGACAAAAAGTTCTTTACCGTTAACCATGTAGTAGCCCTTATAATCCAAGCAACTGTCATAAATGTTTATCCAAGCCGTTCCAGGTTTGCAGAAGCCTAAATCCTCCAGCGCCACCATCTCCAGCATACTTGACTGGTCGTATAATTCGACGATTTGAATGTCGCTTAGTTGAACGTTTGCCATTTTTAAAGCGTTTTGCATGGCAAGCGAAGTCGCGATAAAACTGGTGTGATTTTCTCTAGCGGGAAAAGTGACGTAATCGGTTGCTGAAGCCGAGCCGAGAATGTAAATAGGCATGTCCGTGTATGTTTTCGCTGCCTCTGGGCTCGCCAGAATCAAAGCCGCGGCGCCGTCTGAAATCGGTGCGTAATCATACAACCCCAAAGGCTTTCGCGCCTGTGCCCTTTCTTTCAAAACTTGTTCAACCGTGATTTCTCGGCGGTACTGAGCGTAGTCGTTTTTTGTGGCGTGTTTATGATTTTTTACAGGAATCTGCGCAAGGGCGGTGTTGAATTTTGCCAAGTCCTCGCCTTTAATTCCGTATTTTTTGATGTAAGCTCTTACCATAAGTTCGTGATTTGCTTCAGGCGTGCAGCCAGCATAATAGCTTAAGGGGTCTTCCAGAAGCATGAGGTCGTCGCGGATTTTGTCCCACCTGTCTGTCATCTTTTCCATGCCTCCGACGAGCACAAGCTGATAACGTCCAGATTGTATTGCGTTGGTGGCGCTTAACAGTGCGGAACTGAAGGAACGTGTGATTTCCATGGGAACATGGAGTTCGAGGAGTTCTGAGAAGAAGCCTTCTTCAAGCCCGATTTTGTTGGTGAAAGGCAAGAAATAGTCGGCTAAGAAGCAAGCGTCCAAGTCGCGGCGTTCTATGCCTGCAGCGTCGAAGGCTTTCAGCCCTGCTTCTTCGATGAGCGCTTCTGGTTCTCTCTCGTAGTGCTCTCCGAATTGGGTTCGTCCGGCTCCGATTATTGCTGGATGACGAAGTTGCATATGGTTTTCTCCTTTCACGTTTCATGACCTTTATTTTTTGGTATAAACAAGGTTTGGTTTTCTTGACCCATTCAAAATTCGGATAAGTGTTCATAAAGTTATCGGAAAAAGGCTTTAAATAAAGACTCTTGGGTTTCCGAAGTGTGCGCAATGGTGGGTTAAATGTTGCGCTGATTTATGTCTCAAGAAACGCATCAAAATAATACGGCTAAATTCTTCTGGTCGTCGAGCAATTTTTTTATGCTAACTTAGCGTAGTATGGTTGCAACGTGTTGGTGAACAGTTTTTGAACGACAGGACGAGAACGGCTTTGTTGGGTCTGTCGACCTTGGGTTTTTTGGGGCTTGCTTTTGTGGAAAACACGGCTTTCTTCAGTTATGCGGGTAACGTTTTTTCGAATCCTCCGCTTGCGGTTGGGATTGTCTTTGTTCATAACGTGCTGGTGATTTCGCTTATTCTCTTAAGCATGACGTTCTACGTGGGTTTAGTTTTGAACTTTTTTCCAAAACGCAAATACGAATACGTGGTGCTTGAGCATCCTCGTGTTTTCGCGTTGGTGTTTACGTTGGTGATTATTTTTGTGAGTATTTTTAGGGCGAGTATGCTGATTTATGGCGAAGTTAGAGTGGATACTTTAGTGTTTGTTGTGTTAATGAGTCTGCCTAACGGAATCATCGAAGCCTACGCTATTTTTCAAACTCTGCAAAAAACCTTCAAACGCACCATGCAAACCAATGATTTAATTTTGATTTATGGATTGTTTTTTGTCGCGGCGGTTGTTGAGGTGGGCTTCATAACTGTTCTGCGTTTTGTGATGGCGGCCTAATCGATTTCTTAAAATAACCAGAACTGCCATAAAGGAAAATGGTGATAAGACTATGAAAACCGCGGTTATCGTGGTTGACATAATAAATGATTTCGTTACCGGCGTTCTGGGAAGCAAGCGTGCAGAAAAAATCGTCCCAAACGTTAAACGGTTGCTGGATTTTGCGCGGAAAAGAAAAATTCCAGTGATTTATACTTGTGACACTCACTTGCCAGAGCTTGACGATGAATTTGAAGTCTGGCCGCCTCACGCAGTGAAAGGGACAAGAGGAGCCGAAGTGGTTGACGAACTTAAGCCGAAAAAAACTGATTTTGTCATTCACAAGCGTCGTTATAGTAGTTTCTTTGGCACTGATTTGGACACGCTTCTACGAGAATTACAAGTCGATACGGTTGTAATCGTCGGCTTGGTGACGGACATTTGCGTACAGCACACGGCTGGCGACGCGTTTTTCCGAGGCTATCACGTGGTAATACCAAAGGACGGTGTAGAAACAGTTTCTGAAGAAGCCCAAAAGACAAGCCTCGAATACATGAAAAAAGTCTACAACGCAAAAATTACCACGATAGAAAAATTGTTAAAAGAACTCGCTGCATAAGAGTAGAAATCATGTCAACGTTTCACATAGCCTCAGACGCCGAGATAAAACGCGGCGAAACAACCGACATCTACTTTGTCCGTACCGAAAAAATCCTTAAAGCCAAAAAACTCGACAACGTTCCCGTAGTCGCAGACGTGACAACAAGCGGGCTCCCCGAAAACTGGCCATGGGCGGTTCTATGCGGAATCGAAGAAGAAGCCAGACTCTTTGAAGGCATACCGATCAACATATACTCGATGCCAGAAGGCACGATTTTCATCCCAGAAGATTATTATGGTTTTCGCGTTCCAGCGATGTTTATAGAGGGGCAATACGGCAGATTTTGCGTTTACGAAACGCCCATGCTGGGTCTCATTTGCCAAGCCTCAGGAGCGGCAACCCAAGCGGCGAGGATTAGAAAAGTTGCAGGCGACAAGATGCTTCTTTCGTTTGGAATTCGCCGAATGCATCCCGCCATTTCACCCATGCTCGACCGTGCAGCGTACATCGGCGGGTTCGACGCCGTCTCTAGCCTCAGCGGCGCTAAGATAATCGGCACAAAACCCACGGGCACAATGCCTCATGCATTAATCATCATGCTCGGCGACCAAGTTAAAGCATGGAAAGCCTTTGACCAAATCATCGAAAAAGATGCTCCGCGCGTGGCTCTGGTTGACACTTATTTTGACGAAAAGATTGAGGCAATTATGGCTGCAGAGGCTCTTGGAAAACGTTTGGCCGGGGTAAGACTTGACACTCCTGGTTCGAGGAAGGGCAACTTCGCAGAGATCGTGAAAGAAGTTCGATGGGAACTTAACCTTAGAGACTACAAGCACGTTAAAATTTTCGTCTCAGGCGGATTAAACGAGAAATCCGTTAAAACACTAAGCGAAGCAGGCGCAGACGGGTTCGGAGTAGGCACTTGCATCAGCAACGCGCCGACCATAGACTTCGCCATGGACATAATCGAAAAACAAGGCAAACCATGCGCCAAAAGGGGAAAAATCGGCGGCAAAAAACAAGTCTGGAGATGCCACGAGTGCATGGTAGACATCTTACAGCCTTACAACCAGCCTCAACCAAAATGCCCAAAATGCGGCGGCAAAACTACTCCTATGCTGCAGCCACTGATTAAAAACGGAAAAATCGTGGCAAAATTGCCTAAACCTAAAGAAATTCGTGATTATGTGCTGAAACAACTAGAAAAAGTCAGTTTAGAAAAAGAAGCCTAGGGCAAGAATCCCAAAGCCTTCAAATCCTTTCTCAGTTGCGTTTCCCATGCTTTCATTTCTTTCGGCGGAAACTTTCTCTGCCAATGTTCCGCCCAGTTGTGGACGCCTTTCGGGAAATACCCCATTTTAACGAGTTGCTCGTTTGCTTTTTCATAATAATCTTTCATCAACGTGTTTGGTGGTATTTTATACTTGTTTTCATGCAGCACCGCTTCTCGAGGCCAACGTGGACGGATAGGCGGCGACTCGTCCGGATAGCCAATGCACACGAGCACCACTGGACACACGTTTTCAGGAAGCCCAAAAATATCCGCAATCCTTTTCATCTCAGCCCACACCGACCCAATAAACACAGAGCCCAACCCAAACATTTCAGCAGCGATGACCATGTTCTCAGCCACCAAAGCAGCATCAACCACGGCGGGAATAAACTTGCTTAAAGGTTCCATCTCAGTCTTAACGCCTAGGTTTTCGAAAAGCCTCAGTTGTCGCGCCATGTCCGCGCATACGAGAATCCATGTTGGGGCTT
>JAWBOF010000102.1:0-5074 GCA_038826685.1 Bathyarchaeia archaeon | reverse complement strand
TTCGTAACGAAAAACGTTTACGATTTGATACAGCTTAAGCGGCAAATCTGCATGCGAACGAATCCAAAGTTTCAGCATAGGACCTATCACTGTTTCGCTCGTCGGTCTCAGCGCCAACTTAACGTCTAACGGTGTTAGTCCGCCGCGAGTTATCCAGAAACATTCCGCCTCGAAACTTTTGACGTGAGCAGCTTCTTTCTGAAGAGAAGTTTCCGGTATCAAAAGCGGAAACAAAACCTCATTATGCCCAGTTTCGTCAAGCAAATCTCGAAGAATCTGCAAGCCATATTTTCTTATTTGAAAACCGTAAGGCATCCAGACACCGCAGCCTTTTATTGGATAACGGTAATCGGCTATGCCGGCTTCTATCAGGACCTTGCGGTACCATGTGCCGAAATGCTTGCTCCATTTTTCTCGTTTTGCTGTTGGCATTTTTATCCTTCCAACTGAGGGTTTGTCTAATTAATTGAGAGCAACCTATTTGTATCTTTTATGCATCAAAAACCAAAACGGAACGCACATTATTTGAGCATCGGCATCTTAATGTCTCTTTCTTTGGCGATTTTCTTTGCTTTTTCATAACCAGCGTCTGCGTGTCTGACCACTCCAATGCCCGGATCGGTTGTGAGCACGGTTACTATGCGTTTTTCTGCTTCGCTTGTACCGTCGGCGACTAGACACATGCCTGCGTGAATGCTGTATCCCATGCCTACTCCTCCGCCGTGATGTACAGAAACCCATGATGCTCCTCCAGCGGTGTTTAGTAAGGCGTTGAGTATGGGCCAGTCTGCAATCGCGTCGCTTCCGTCCATCATGCCTTCGGTCTCACGGTTCGGTGATGCTACGCTTCCGCAGTCAAGGTGGTCTCTTCCAATCCAGATTGGTCCAGAAATTTTGCCTTCCCGTACCATCGTGTTCATGATTTTTCCAAACTTCGCTCTTTCGCCATAGCCGAGCCAACAGACGCGTGCGGGTAGGCCTTGAAACTTTACTTGTTCTTTGGCTTTTTTTATCCATCGACAAAGTTCTTTATTATATGCGAATTCTTTCAGAATCACGTCGTCCAAGGTGTAGATGTCGTCTTCTTCGCCCACTAGGCTTGTCCAACGAAACGGTCCTCTACCTTCACAGAACATTGGTCGAATATAGCGTTGCACGAAGCCTGGATATGCAAACGCTTCTTTGAAACCCGCGTCAAACGCTTGCTGCCTTAGATTGTTGCCGTACTCGAATGTTACCGCACCTTTTCGCATCATCTGCACCATGGCTTTCACTTGGGTTTTCATGCTTTCCTTTGCCCTCGTCACATATGTGGCAGGGTCGTTTTTTCTTAAAGCATCGGCTTCTTCTTTCGAAAGACCCATTGGATAATAACCGTTAAGCGGGTCATG
Source organism: Bathyarchaeia archaeon (assembly GCA_038826685.1). Classification (GTDB taxonomy): domain Archaea; phylum Thermoproteota; class Bathyarchaeia; order Bathyarchaeales; family SOJC01; genus JABFQO01. Next base: position 3,683 of record JAWBOF010000102.1, on the reverse strand, counting down.
TGCCGAGGTTTGGTCGGTCACGATGTCTGGAATCACGCCCTTTTTCACGAGTTGGGGATGGATTTCTGCCGCGTTGCCCAATAGTCCGATGCTTTTGGGAGTTCCTTCTTCTATTGACTGTTTTGCCATAGAGATTGCCTCGTCAAGGTCGTCGGTCCATGTTTCCAGATACTTGTGCCTCAACCGCCTGTCGATTGCTTTCTTGTCAATCTCCACAACCAGCGCTACGCCCTCGTTCATGGTCACGGCGAGTGATTGTGCTCCGCCCATCTCGCCCAAACCTGCAGTGAGCACAAGTTTTCTTTTTAGGCTTCCGTGAAAATGTTCTTTTGCCACAGCGGCTAAGGTTTCGTACGTGCCTTGGAGGATTCCTTGCGTGCCGATGTATGCCCATGAGCCGGCGGTCATTTGCCCAAACATTATCAAGCCTTTCTGTTCTAACTCGTAAAAGTGGTCCCATGTTGCCCATTTTGGCACAAGCAGGCAATTCGCGATTAATACTCTTGGCGCGAACGCATGGGTTTTAAAACCGGCTACGGGTTTGCCACTTTGGATTAATAGTGTTTCGTCTTCCTCTAGGTTCATGAGAGTTTCGGCTATTTTATGGAAGCATTCCCAGTTTCGTGCAGCTTTACCCGTGCCTCCATAAACGATTAGGTGTTCTGGGTCTTTTGCGACTTCTGGGTCGATTACATTATAGAGCATGCGTAAGGCGCCTTCAATTTGCCAGTTTTTGCAGTGTAATTCTTTGCCCTTGATGCATTTGTTGGGTTTCGGTATTGACAACGCTCTGGTCATGATTGTTCCCTTTTTTTCTAGAAAAGAATCTATAGTTGAAAGAGATAAAAGTTAGCATTCAACCCGAAAAACAGTGCATGCCTAATTCGACGAGTTTCTCAGCATTTTGCCCTGGTCAACGACCAAAACGCCGTTCTTAATCACCTTATCAACCATGTTAGTTCCAAAACGGTAACCTAAGAAATTATGGTTGGACACGTTCATGACTAGTACATCCGCTCTTTTGCCAGTCTCCAAGCTGCCTACTTCCCCAGCACGACCAATCGCATGCGCAGCGTTTATCGTTGCAGCCGTAATTGCCTCTGCCGGCGACATTTTCAATTCTCGACACGCAAAAGCGATTACCATCTGCACGCTTTCTACCCAGCAACTCGGATTATAATCAGTGCCCAACGCTACAGGCACGCCCAAGTTTATCATTTTTCTAGCCTCCGCGTACCTATTCATCATAAGCGAAAAAGAAGCCGCTGGAAGCAAAACCGCAATGATTCCATGTTTAGCAAGTGCCTTGATACCCTCTTCAGAAGAGAAAAGCATGTGCTCCGCCGAAATCGCGCCAACTTCTGCTGCAAGTTCCGCGCCTCCTAACCGTGACAACTCGTCTGCGTGAATTTTCGGTGTCAATCCATGTTTTTTTCCACTTTGCAGAATTTTTCTTGATTGTTCAGGGGTGAAGACGTCTTTTTCGCAGAAAACGTCACAAAACTCGGCCAGTTTTTTTTCAGTGATTTTTGGAATCATTTCGTTAGAGACTAATTCAACATAATCTTCTGTTCTGCCCTCGTACTCTTGTGGAACAGCGTGAGCACCCATGAAAGTTGGCACGATGTTTATGGGATGTTGTTGGTTTAAGTGTTTGATTGCGTCTAGTATTTTTATTTCGTCTTTTAGGCGAAGTCCATAGCCGCTTTTTGCCTCAACCGTTGTTGTGCCGTGCGTTAACATGGTGTCTAAGGTTTTTTTGCATGTTTCAACAAGTTGGCTGAGACTTGCTTTCCGTGTCTCCCGGACTGTCTGCAGAATTCCTACACCCCTTTTCAGAATCTCTAAGTAAGAAGCCCCTTTAATCCTTAATTCGAACTCCTTTTCCCTCGAACCCGCAAAAACAAGATGGGTATGGGGATCTACGAACCCTGGCATAACTAGTTTCCCAGAAGCGTCGATGGTTTGTTTGCCTTCGAACCGGCTTAGAATTTTCTGTGTTTTGCCTATCGCAACGATTTTCCCGTGATCGACTGCCAATCCGCCGTGTCTAATTGCGCCCAAGTTTGTCATTTGTTTGCCAGTAGAGGGTTTTTTGCTTCCTCCCTTTAGCGTCACTAATTCTTCGGCGTTCAGCACGAGCAAGTCTACTTTTTGGCGTGCCACTCTTTATTCGCCTTTACCTTTTTCTATTGCCTTTTGCACAGCGATTTCTAGTATTCGATCCTCGGTGAGATTGTCGATTTTTAGGTAATAACTGGCCACGTCAATCAGCGTTTTCAGTGGTGCCATCCCGCAAAATTCGGCTCCAACTATCGGCACGTTGTATCTTTTGGCTTCGACCTTTATCAGTTCGAAAACACGGTACAACGGGGTTTTCTCAAAGTCGGAAATGCTCATGCCAACCTGCGTGATGTTCTTTCCAGGAATAGACACTCCAATGGCTTTGACGTTAACAAATCCGCCTTTCTTCGCATGCAACGCTTTGGCGATTTTTTTGGCTATTTTTATGTCTGCGGTGCCAAGGTTGACGTTAAAGCCTGCCATGACTTTCCGTGCACCCGTGATCGTTGCACCCGCGGTGGGGTGAGCCTCGGTTGGTCCATAATCGGGTTTTCGTCCAGGTTTTTTTATCATCTCTCTCAACGCTTCGTACTCGCCTTCTCGTATCCAATCCAAGTCGCCACGTTCTGGTTTAGACGCTGCTTCGCCGTAGAGGTAGACGGGCACGTTGGTTTCTTTTGCGAGGGTTTTTCCGAATTTTTTGGCAAGTTTGACGCAGTCTTCGAGCGTTGTGTTTTTGTTTGGGATAAAAGGCACGACGTCGACGGCGCCTAGCCTTGGATGTTGCCCTTTATGTTTGTTCATGTCTATGAGTTGGATTGCTTTTTTGGCAGAATTTAACGCTGCGGTTAGTACGGATTTCTTGTCGCCCACGAATGAGACTACGAGGCGGTTGTAGTAGTCGTCAAAGGTGTAGTCGATGATGTAGGCGTTTTTCACGCTTCTAATCTCGGTTAAAATTGCATCTACGACTTTTGGGTCGGAAGTGCTAAAGTTTGGCACACATTCAACGATTTCCTTCAAACCTCTATTCCCTTCTTTGTGCGTGTAGAGTAAGGTTTAAAACAAGTGACTATTCAACCTTTACTGTTTTCCCTTCCAACTAGGAGAAATGGGCTCTGATAGAAGAATACGAATTTGAAATTCCATCATGGGAAAGAATCTACGAAATGCTTCTGAACTTGGCGAAAAAAATTCAAAACAACGGATTCAAACCCGATCTAATCGTGGGCGTCTGCCGCGGCGGCTGGCCTCCGGCGCGTGTCATGTCTGACTTGTTAAACAATCCGCAGATGGCTAACGTGAAAGCGGAGTTTTACCTCGGCGTGGCGGAGACAAAGGGCGAACCTGTCATCACTCAGCCTGTTTCAGTTTCGGTCAAGGACAAGAAAGTCCTCGTGGTAGACGACGTGGCAGACACGGGTAAAAGCCTCAGATTAGTAAAAAAACATCTGCAAGAATCAGGCGCCGCAGACATCAAAATTGTAACGCTCTACTATAAACCATGGAGCGTAATCATTCCAGACTACTACGAGAAAAAAACGAGCCACTGGATAATCTTCCCATGGGAAAGAAAAGAAACTGTAAGAAATGTGTTGAGAAAATTCCAGAAGAAAGGA
>JAWBOF010000101.1:0-5115 GCA_038826685.1 Bathyarchaeia archaeon | reverse complement strand
ACGATCCAATCTATTTTTGTTTTTACGCCCAATCTTTCGGCGTTCTTCATGGCTTCTTTAATTGCTATTTTGTCAATATCTACGCCCACTGCGTTTCTCGCGCCCAGCAATGCCGCTGCGATAGCAAGCCTTCCAGTACCGCAACCTAGGTCAATTACGGTTTTGCCAATAACATCATCGTAGGTGTAAGCGGCTAAGTAGAGAATTTCAGCCGCGGTTTCGGAAGGGATCATATATTGTTCGAGATAGGCTTTAGGCGATGGGTGCACCGTGATACGCATGATTGCCTGCTCTAAATCTCGTTTCCGAACCAGCCTTTTCGATGAAGAGTTTCCCAATCTATTTCCTCAATTAAATAAAGCGTTTCGTTTATAGTTAACATAGGTTTTTTGAACATTGACGCGTCATCCAGAGCCAACCTTGGACACGCAGTGTTAACAAAAGCATCAACTACCGGAAACTGCATTAGCGCTTCGGGAATAATCTCTTTCAAAACAAACAGCCAAGCGTGCTTACCCTTATCTTCCAACTTTTTTTTAATTTCGACGGCTTGTTTAAGGCGGTTTTGTCCAGGTTTCAGCCCTATTAAAACGCCGAAGGTTTCTGCTTTCTTTGCTTCGCTTATCTGCGTCATTCGTTGTTTTCTAATTTTTTGTGCTTCAGCCTCGATGCGGTAGGCTCGTTTTTCGTAAGGGTCGGCGACTATGGTTGGTTTGGATGTTGCCAACGACACGCCTAAGGCGTGGAATTTTCCGCCGCCGACGAACAAAAAAGCATCAATTTCCGGTTCTATTGCCTTTGCGTTGGAGTAATCGCAGCCAATCACTTGCCCCGCGTATTTTAGGCGTCTTGCGTCGCCGATCATTACTGTTTTGTTTGCCTTAACCAAAATATCCTTGGCAACATCAAGTTTGTGAACATGCTGAACCGTGGTGATAAGCCCGATGTTTTTCCATGGTTTTAGCCATGGCAACGCTTTTTTCACGGCAGCCTCAACGTTCACGTTTGCCCGTCCTTCTAAAAAAATCGCTGGAACAATGGTTTGTTTTAGGGTTTCAGTGTGTCCATAATGCACTATGAGGTCGGCTGAGATTTGTTGTGCGTCGTATGTTGCCAAATCACATGCGCCATAGCATGGGTCTGCTGATATGAAGGCTTGGGCGCCGGCGTTTTCGACTACAGCGGCAATCTTGGGAGCGTTGGGTTTTAGTCCTTCTGGGAATTGTATAAGGACTCGTTTGGCTTTATGTTTCCGTATCTCGTCTGCCAAGCGTTTTTCTTCTAAATCAAAAAGAGATTTTACCATTACTAAGCCACGGTGTAAGAGTTGAAAACTGGATCTTGCTTACCAGCGGAAAGCCCAGGCAGACCCGTGTTTCGATTTGTTTGTCTGTTGACTTAAGTTGTGTTCGCGGTTTTCTGCTGATTGCTCGAGCAGTATTTTTCGTTCTATGCTGGCGACAAGTTGGCGTGTTGCTACGACGGCGTCGTTGTTTACAGAGATGCTGTCGATACCGCTTCTTACTAGGAATTCGGCAAAATCTGGTAGGTTTGATGGTCCTTCACCGCAGATGGAGACGGTTACGCCGTTTTCGTGCGCTACTTTTATGAGGTGGGCTATGATGCGTTCAACTGCTGGGTCGCGTTCGTCGAAGTAGCCCATTTGCCCGAGACGTTCAGAGTCGCGGTCAATCATGAGTACGCCTTGTGTCATGTCGTTTGAGCCTATGGAGAAGCCGTCGCATAGTTTTGAAAACTCGTCAGCCATTATTGCGATCGACGGAGTTTCCGCCATAAACCACACTTTGAAGTCCCTAGAGCGTTCCAAGCCTTCTTGACGCATAATTTCGAGAACTTTCTCAGCTTCCCAGACTGTTCTTATAACTGGAAGCATAACCCAAACATTCTTCAAACCCCAATCTTTTCGGCACTTCACAATGGCCTTGCATTCCAGCCTAAACGCTTTTTCGTACCATTGGCTAATGTAGCGGCTAGCGCCACGCCAACCAAGCATGGGGTTGTCTTCCATTATCTCGTATTTGGCTCCGCCTTTCAATTCGCGGTACTCGTTAGTTTTGAAATCGCTAAACCTTACAACAACAGGTCTTGGCTGAATTGCACGAGCGACGGTGGCTATGCCTTCTGCTAGTTTGTTAACAAATTCTTCGCCGCGGCCTGTTTCAAGCATGTAAAGCGGGTGCTCTTTGATGTAACTGGCGAGAATGAATTCGATTCTCATAAGTCCGATGCCGTCGAATGGGAGATGTTTGTATTCTTCGATTTTTTCAGGTACGCCTAAATTGAGGTAGATTTTAGTTGCTGTAACTGGGGCTGAGGGCATCATAACTGCTCCTTGTGGGTTCATCATTGCCATTATTGGAGTTGCTGGAGTTTCTGGCGCGCAAGCGGTTATGCCTTCATAAACTACGCCGCTTCTTGCGTCAACTGTGTATTCTTTTCCGGTAGTCATGGTTCTAGTCGCGGTGTCTGTGCCTACGACGCATGGTATACCTAATTCGCGGCTGACGATTGCTGCGTGACATGTGACGCCGCCTTTGTCGGTTACTATGGCGTTTGCCAAGCGCATATAGGGCACAAAGTCGGGGTTTGTCATGGTGGTTACGAGGATGTCGCCTTTTTTGATGAGTTTTTCTGCGTCCTCTGGGGAGAATACGACTTTTGCCGCTCCGATGCCGATGCTTCTTTTGCCGGCGGCGATGCCTTGTGCAACGACTTTTAAGTCTGATAGTTGTTTAGCGGCTCTTTCTTCAATTTTTGCCGGTTCTTCAACTTTTACACTCCAAACGGTTTCCGGTCTGGATTGCACGATGAATACGTTTTCTGGGAATTTCATGTCGCGGTCGATTGCCCATTCTATGTCTTGGGGTTTTCCGTAATGTTGTTCTATTCGTTTTGCGAGTTCTGCGAGTTTCGTGACTTCCTCATCCGTGATGCACGGCGAGTCTTGACGGTTGGCAGGTATTTTGGCATGGATTGTCTTGCCCGTTTTCGGGTCTCGGATGTATTCGATCGTTTTTTTGTTGATGTTTTTGGCGATTATTTTCAAGGTGTTTTTGTCTACTTCGAAGTGATCTGGAGTTACGGCGCCTGATACAACGGCTTCGCCTAAGCCCCAGTTGCCTTCTATGATGATTTGGTCTTGTTGTCCTGTGACTGGGTTGATGGTGAACATGACGCCGGCTGATTTGGAGTTGACCATTTTTTGGACGCCGACGCTTATTAGGACGTTTTCGTGTTTGAAGCCTTTTTCTGTGCGGTAGAAGATTGCTCGTGGGGTGAAGAGGCTGGACCAGCATTTGACGGTTTTTTCGAGTAATTCTTTGGTTCCGCGGACGTTCAAGTAGGTTTCTGGTTGACCGGCGAATGATGCGTCTGGCAGGTCTTCTGCGGTTGCGCTGGATCGTACAGCGACGAAGGCGTTTGTTTGTTTTGTTTTTTGGCTTAGTGTTTTGTAGGCTTTTTGGATTTCTTTTTCTATTTCTTTGGGCGTTTTTGTGGCTTCGATTAGTTTGCGGATTTTTCTTGATGCTTCTTGGTATTCTGCGGGGTTGTTTACGTCTTTTACGGTTTCTTTTATTATTTTGTAGATTTTTTCGGCGATGCCTGTTTTTGTGATGAAGTAGTTGTATGCGTAGGCGGTGATTGCGAAGCCTGGTGGTACTGGAATTTGTGCGTTTAGCATTTCGCCGAGGTTAGCGTTTTTTCCGCCAACTAAGGGTATGTCGTTTCTGTTTAGTTCTTCAAACCAGAGGATGAGTTTCTCTTTTTTTTGTTCTTTAGCCAATTGGGTTTTCACCTTTAATTTGGAGTTTTTTCGATGATTATTCGGCATGTGATTGGGAGTTTGATGCTTCCACGTTTGAGGGCATCTTTTGCGATGTCCACTGCTTCTGGGGTGATTTTTATTTTCATGATTTCTTGGTTGGGTTTTACTCGTGCTGCTGCGCCTATTGGTTTGCCGAATGCTCGTGACATGCCGTCTTGCAGTCGGTCGGCGTGTGCGCCGAAGATCATTTTGTTTTCTCTGAGCACGACGTGTGGGTAGGGTATTACTTGGAGGAGGTAGTTGTTGCCGAGTTTTTCCATTAGTACGCGGTTGGTTGCTACGCGTGCGGCTTCTAGTGCGTTGGTGCGGATTTGGGCGGCTTCTTGGGCGATTAATGATGCGGTGTGGGTGTAGTTGCCGTGTGGGTCGCCCATTGTGAATTTTGTGATTTTGCTTTGGGGTGAGCTTTTCATGTATTCTTTTCTTGTGTAGGGTTGGCCTTTGATTTCACGGTAGTTTTTTGCTCTCATTGTGTAATTCCCTCTTCAGCATAGCCCCTAACGAATATTTAAATGTTGACGGGAAGAGGTTTTCGAATTGGAAACATGTATTCTGAGTAGTTATTTGGTTGTTTTTCGCTGGTGGTATAGCTGTAATGCGTGTGCTGTGCGCCGCTGTTCTAGGTCCTCTTCCATATATGATCCTATTAGGCTCCAAATATGCCCCAAATATGATGAGAGAACCGCGGGTTCGACTGAGCGGGTGAATGGTTCTTGTTTTTTCTGGATTGTTGCGTATTGAATAGGGTAGCTAAAGGTTATGGATGAGCATTTTTGATTTTTGGGTGTTATGCGCGATGAAAGAGGAGGTATGATGTTATTTCTTGTATACTATTCAATAGCGAAAAACAATGTGTTGTCAATGTGGAGATAAAAGTTTGAGAAGCTTGTTAGAGAAGTTGGATTGGATGTAAGACGTTAGGCTGCGCGTCTTTTCGTCTTTACTTGAAAGAAACTAGCAGAAACACCGAAGCGAAAATTAAACTTAAATTCTCTATGTTAGAAGACTATTTGTTATGGGCATCGTTTATGCTTGCGTAGCGCCGCACGGGTCAGAGGTTATTCCGAAACTTGCGGGAGACAAACTAGAAGCCTTCGGCGAGACCAGAAGGGGCATGGAAGAATTAGCCAGAAGAATGAAAAAGCACAACCCGCACACGATAATTATAGCAACGCCTCACAATTTAAGACTAGACCAAACAATCGGCATAGTAACCGCGCAATACTCAGCGGGAAAGCTAAGAGATAAAGGGAAATCCGTAAGCGCCC
>JAWBOF010000100.1:0-5181 GCA_038826685.1 Bathyarchaeia archaeon | reverse complement strand
ATCCCATGCCTTCACCGCCGATGAGGTTTTCAGCGGGCACGCGAACTTCATCGAAATTCAAGAAGCCATTAGGCAAACCCGCCCATCCTTGAAGTTCGTTTATTTTTTCGACCGAAAAGCCTGGTGTGCCCTTCTTGACTAGTAAAGCGCTGAGGTGAGCGTATTTTGCTTTGTCTTCTGGTTTATCGCTTGTCTTGGCGTAAACAAGGTACATGTCTGCCACTCCGGCGTTGGTGATAAATCGTTTTTTGCCGTTAATGACGTACTCGTCACCTTCGCGTCTAGCTGTGGTTTCTATGCTTGCCGCGTCAGAGCCTACAGCGGGTTCTGTGATGCAAATTGCGCCTGTGACCTCGCCTTTTGCAACTGGTGGTAGCCATTTCTTTTTTTGTTCTTCGTTGCCGTATAGTAAAACTTGTTCTACGCCTCCGAACATTGTCACGCTGTAAACGCCGCATAAGGCTGAGCAGACACGACTTAGTTCTTCAGCCACTATAGTGCTACCTGTTACTCCCAAGCCCATGCCGCCATAGTCCTCTGGAATGAGCGCGCCGAACCAGCCTTTCTCCTGCACCTGACGCACGAGGTCTATTGGAAATTCTTTCGTCCACGTTACTTCTTCGCCGCGACCGAGGTTTTTTTCGGCAAACTCTTTGGCTTCTTCTGCAAGTTTCTTGTGTCGGTCATTCCACCATGGAAACGGTTTCGTCAACATTTTTCACCTTTCAGAATGCAAAAAGTAGGACGTAATAGCACTTAAAACTTGCTGGATAAAACTTCTATCTTAAACAAAGAAGCCCCACAAGAAAACCGCTAACAAAACCGCTATGATCCCGCCAAGCAAGTCAAGCATTATTCCGGCACGAATCATTTCCCGCATCTTGATTTTTCCAGTGCTATAGGCGATGGCGTTTGGTGGAGTTCCGATTGGTAAAGCAAAGTCGAGGCTGGAGCAGATGGCAACCAACACCGCCAAAACCACCGGGTTAATTCCCGAACTAATGCCGACGGAAATCGCGATGGGGATGAAGACGCTGGCGCTCGCGGTGTTGCTTGCTACGGCGCTGAAGGCGATGGCGGAAAAACCCAACAACACAACTGCAATGAAGGTTGAACTTGTCCCAATCACGTTTACCAAACTTTGACCAATCCATATCGTCAAGCCAGAAACTTCCAGAGCTGAGCCTAGGCTTAATCCTCCGCCGAAAAGAAGCAACGTGTTCCAGTTCACCTTTGTCAAGTCTTGTTCATCGAGCAAACCGGTCAAAAACAGCATGATTCCAACCAACGCAGCAACCATCGCGGTAGACAAGCCGTGCCCATGCCAACCAGTCAAAACAGCAAGCGGCTCGGGAAGAGTACCAGAAATCCAAAAAATCACTGCAAAAAGAAAAACAGCTAACGTTACCTTCTGTTTTCTGTTCAAGGATTTTTCTTTCAATTTTGGTCTAGAGATTTGCTGCACCGAGGGGGGGAAGATTCTGAAAAGCAATAGCCAAATCACAAAAACGAGCACAAGCATTACGGGGATTCCGTAAAGCATCCACCCCAGAAAAGTCAAGTCGTAGTTTATCTGGTCCTTAAGCAAACCTGCAGCTAACGCGTTTGGTGGTGTTCCGAGCAGAGAACCAAGTCCCCCGACTGTTGCAGAGTACGCAATCCCCAGAATCATTATTTTTGAAAGGTTATCCTTTTCATCCTTGACGTCTGCAGTGAACTTCAACGCCAAAGTAATCATCAACGCCGTGCTCGCTGTATTGCTGATCCACATTGAAAGAAAGGCTGTGGAAAGCATCAATCCTAAAACTAGCATTTTAAGATTCACACCGAACCTACTGACTATCTTGTCAGCAAAATACTCGTCCAAATCGTATTTTTCCATGGCTATGGCTAACAGAAAACCACCAAGAAGAAGAACAACCACAGGATCGAAGAAATATTTTAACGCCGAGTCGAAGGCTTGAATTCCAAACAAAGGCTGTGAAAAAGCAATCAAAAGCGACGTCGCCGCGAGAGGAATAGCCTCAGTCACCCAGAACCCCGCGGCCATCACCAAAATAGCCAAAGCAATCCGCATTTGCGGCTCGAGTCCAGATGCAAACTGGTAAGCAACCAGTACGGCAACGACAACCAGAAAAATTTTGACCAGTCTTTTCGGCTTCAAAATTTGTGCACCAAAAATTATTCTTCTTCAAGTTCTCTTATAGAAACGATTTCGCAGCTTTCAGCCTTGCAGAGTTCACTTAGCATCCTTTCAAAATTGAATTTGTCCTCCAAATCCACCATCACGTAAAGAACGCCAAGCGACGGATAATGTTTGGCGACGGCTTTTTGGAAGGGAGGTACGACGATTGAGGCGCTGAAATCAGCCTTAAACTTACTCTCAGACAATGCTTCCCCTAATTTCAAGATGAGGTTGCGTTGCACCAGATCACCGCGAATAATTACTTCCAGAGTTCTAGCCTTGCTCATCCTAACTACTCCTTTGTGCCGAACACAGCCTACTTTTTGGATTATGTTTCACAATAATCTTTCGTTAAACTTTTGAAAGAAGACTTGCAATCGCGTTTCCAACCATTTCTGTGGACGAAATGCCGCCTAAATCATAAGTTATAATCTTTCTCGCTTTCAGCACCAGCATGACTGCCTTTTCCATTTTTTCCGCTGCTTTTTTCAATGCCGCGTCGTTTCTTGTTTCGCCGAGCCATTCCAGCATCATTTTTCCTGCAAGAATTGCGCCAATCGGGTTTGCTTTGTTTTGTCCCGCGATACGTGGGGCGGAGCCGTGTATCGGTTCGAACACCGCGTGCGTGTAGCCAATGTTGCCTGCGGATGCTAAACCCACGCCTCCTGTTATGGCCGCGGTGAGTTCGCTTATAATGTCGCCAAACATGTTCGACGTAACAACCACGTCATAAAACTCGGGCTTGCGAATCAGCCACTGCGTAAAAGCGTCGATGTACGCATAGTCTTTCTCTATGTACGGATAGTCTTTAGCAATCTTGTCATAAATGCTTCTGAAAAGCACGCACCCTTGCAAGACATTGCTCTTGTCCACGCAGGTTACTCGGTGTTTCTCGTCAATCGGCGCGCCTTTTCTCTTTTTGCATAGTTCAAAGGCGTATTTAACGACTCTTTCCGCACCTTTTTCTGTAATTACCCGCACGTCCACAGCTAACTCGTTTCGCCCCCCTCGAGAAAGGATGCCGTGAATCGGCGTGTACATGCCCTCAGTGTTCTCGCGAACAACCACCAAATCCACATCACCCGCCTTCTTTCCAGCGATTGGACAAGGTACGCCGCCGTAGAGCTTAACTGGCCTTACGTTGGCATAAAGATCCAAACCAAAACGCAACCCAAAAATTACATCTCCACCCACCGGGGTACCATCAGCCCTCAAAGCATCGGGCAACCCAACAGCACCCAACAACACGGCATCCGCCTTTTTACACGCCTCAAATGTTCCACTAGGCCATTCGGCTTTCTTTCCTGTTTTTCGCCAATATTCCGCCCCGCAGTCGAATTGGTGAAATTCCAAGCGAAACCCGCCTACGGTGTTTTCTGCGGTTTTTAGAACTTTGACTGATTCGGGTATGACTTCCTTGCCGACGCCATCGCCGGGCAAAACTACAACCTTGTATTTTCGAGGCATAAGGGCCGACCACTTTCTTTTTATAATCTACGTTTATAAGAGCATACGCTTCATAAAACTATACGGTGGCACAAGATATGATTAAAGGCGTGGATCACATCGGCGTTGCTGTCAACAACCTGACCGAAGCATTGGCGATTTATGAGAAGGTTCTCGGCTTAAAACCAGAAAAAGTAACAGTTTTGGAGCCACAGAAAATCAAAATCGCATTCCTCAAAGTGGGCGACACAAAAATAGAACTACTGGAACCCCTAAGTAAAGAAAGCCCAATTGCCAAATTTCTCGAAAAACGGGGCGAAGGCATCCAGCACATCGCCCTAAAAGTCGACGGCATTGATGACATGCTGAAGGCAATGAAAAACAAAGGGGTCACACTTATCGACGAAACGCCTCGAAAAGGCGCTGAAGGCGGAAAAATCGCGTTCATCCACCCGCAAAGCTTGAAAGGCGTCTTAATCGAACTATGCGAAAAATAGCCACGGCCCCCAAAAAAGGACCAGAATTGCTTGAAATAGAACGAATAATGAGGTTGCTTGAGACCGAGTTTGTAGGTCGAGAAATCCATTATTACGAGAAAGTTTCGTCCACAAACACTGTTGCAAAACAACAGGCCCTTGACGACGCAAGAGAAGGTACAACTATAATTGCAGAAACGCAGACACGGGGAAAAGGGCGTCTAAACCGACCATGGATTTCGCCAATAGGCGGAATCTGGCTTACAATAATACTGCGACCACAAATCACTATCAAGGACGCGCTAAAAATTACGTTGACCACAGCGGTGGCAGTTGCGAAAACGCTTTACGGCATGTTTAATTTAAAAGCAGAAATAAAATGGCCTAATGACGTCTTGGTTGATAACAGAAAAGTCTGCGGTATTCTAACCGAAACGTCGTCGAGGAAGAACAACGTGGATTTCGTCGTTGCTGGGATTGGGATAAACGCCAACTTTGACTCGAAAATGCTGCCAGAAGAACTCCAAACCATCGCCACGACGCTGAAAGAGGTGTTGAAAAAAGAAATCGACCGAGAACAACTTATTTGTCACTTGCTGAAAGAAATCGAAGACCTCTACAAAGCGTTCAAGGCTAAAAATTTTGAAACACTGTTAAATGAATGGCGCGCCTTCGCTGGGTTTTTGGGCAAAAAAGTGGAAATCACAAATTTCGAGGAAAAATTCGAAGGTGTGGCTGTGGACGTTGACGATGACGGCGCTTTGTTGGTTAGGTTAGCAGATGGTACAATGCGAAGAGTGCTGTCCGGCGACGTCACGGTAAGGCTTGCTTAGGCTTTTCGTCTCCATCTTACGCCGTTTTTCGTGTCTTCGAGGATTATCCCCATCGCTGAAAGTTGCTGCCTGATGGCGTCAGCGGTTTTCCAGTCCTTCGCTTTTCGTGCCTCTTCCCTCTTCTGTACGAGTGCTTCGATGTCCTTGGGCAATGCTTTCTTTTCGACTTTGCCCATCACGCCTAACACTTTGTCGAAGTTCATCATAAGGTCGTAGACGGCTTTAGCCTCTTTTTTGCTCA
>JAWBOF010000099.1:0-5275 GCA_038826685.1 Bathyarchaeia archaeon | reverse complement strand
CAGCAGTCCAAGGCAGTAAAGGCTTTGAGGCGATATTGCGCTCCTTGTGATCCGTGATGTCACGCGTATTGTTAACACAACCGCAATTCTTAATTTCTCTTCATGCATTATTGTGATGTGTGATGTGACTTGATGCGCGTCACGTTATCACAAGCACATCACGCGCTATCAACCGGGTGAGCAGGTTGGATTGGTTCCTGTTTGGCGCCGTTACGTTGTTGTTGGTTACGTTGGGCGCTTTTGTTTTTTATTATAAGCGGCTTCGCAAGTTAGTAGAAACGCATGAGGAGGCAAAGAATCTTGTAGGCGACATTATCGTAAGTTTTAATAGGCAGGTGGAGAGGCAGGAGGAAAAACTTGACGCGGCGATTCGAAAGACCCTAGCGGTTACATCAAAAAACAGCGTAATCGAGGGTCGATTAGAAAACCAAGAAACTCAAATAACACAGATCTCGAAAAATATAAGCGAACTTTCCTCGCAGCAACAAGAAATGCAATCGCGTCTGAATAATCTTGATCAAAAAGTCGCACAAATTGTAACAGCGCAAGAATCGCTCCTTGAGAGGTTGGCTGGTGTGGAGGAAAAAACTCAAAGAGTAACATCGTCAGAGCCAAACATAGAAGCCGTGATTCCAATCAGGCAGGAGAAAGCTTTGGCCCCCCTTACGCCAACAGAGTTGGCTGTCCTTGAAACTTTAGCAAACGAGGGAGAAAAAACGGCGCCCGAAATTAAAGCAAAAATTAACCTTACAAGAGAACACACGGCGCGTTTAATGAAGAAGCTTTATGAGGCGGGGTATCTGGAGCGAACCACTGACAAGATCCCCTTTGCATACCGTATAAAAGAGGAAATGCGAAAATTCTTGAAAAAATCCGAAGTTAAGGCGTAATTACTTGGTCGGTTGCCTTTCGGATCTGTTTAAGTCGTGCATCCATTTGGGCATGAGCATACGAAGAAGGTAAATGATAGTCAGTTGGTTCTTTATTGTCCAAGTACTCTGGATAGTGAGTTGCCTTAATTGGAACCGCGAATCGTATCTTGGGTTCAGAAATTAAAAGCGCTTCGCCGATGTCGAGCATCTTTATCTCAGTGTCGCTGTACTCTAAGTACGGCGTATTTTCGGTCAAATACCGTCGATCATGGCTAAGTTCAGTCTTCATAATCACTTTAGTCCACAACTCAGCAAACACGTCAAAGTTTATCTTCGACGGTCGCGGCGTAACGGCGTTCAAACCGACACGATATTTTCTATAAGTAAGCGCAATGTCAGAGAAGATAGTTCTCGGTTTTGTTGGATCCAGAAACTCGTGAGCCTCCTCAAGCGTAATGAGCAACGTGGGCAATTTTTGCCATGCTTCGTTATTTGTTTCCCACAATTTCTTATAGTATTGTGCAACGTTGGTCGCGGTTAGCGTAACTATTCGGTTCTGTTCTTCTGCGACGAGTCCTGAGATGTCTATGAGGCAAGTAATGCCTTTGCTAACGTTTTCAATAACGCTGTCAACGAAGTTGTAGTTGCTCGGTGGGTAAATCTCGGATGAAAGATGTTGAAGTTTCATCATTAAAGCCTCAATAACACTCTTATTACCATACTTCGCTTTTCTTCCTAATTCCTGATAACCGCCACCGGCGAAAATCTCCATAGCTTTTTCGATCCACTCGGCTCCGAACTCTTTATACAACTTCTGGGCGAATCTAAATTGTGGATATCCAATCTCGGGGAATAGCGTTTGCAATTTGCCTGGTGTGAGTGTATAAAGACCTATTTTCATCTTATCCTCTTTCGTGGAATAATAACTTACTTTAGTATGAAACAATGGATGGTCGCGAAGTCCTCTTTGCGGTTTTATTCCCTTACCTTCAAGCAGTTGTCCCGCAAAATCAAAAATAACGCCAACAGTAATGGGGCTGTGATCTATAATTTGAGCATTTAACACAAGTTCGCTGTTTGTCTTTCCGGAGCCCGTCATGCCAAACATGCCCATCATATAGGGAATCGCGTCAATGTTTATGCCGACACTACCAAGCACGGTTTCTCCGGAGCGAAGTCGCCCTATTTCTAGCTCACCTTCTAGCCGCAACTCACTACAATCTGCGCTCGAAGTGTCAATCACCTTGTCCATATAGTTCGGGTTGAACGTGGGTGACCTTATTCGTCCTTTATGTTTTTCCAAGAATAGAATGGCTTCGATGCTTTTGTAACTTGAGTATGGACCAAAGGTTTCTTTGCCTTGGGCCTCACGTAATTGTTCGCCCGTTTCCAACGTGGAACTACTTTGGGCGTTCACAACCCTAGCATAGAAGTTTCTTTCTCCCGAGGTTATTTTCACAATTTGACCAAAAAACACGTTACAATTTTTGTTCAGATAAAAGTTAACACGGTCGCCTTTGACTTCGCTTACCGAACCCAATATATCGCTAGACATTCTCTATCCACTCCCAATTATACGCGTGTTTTACGCCGTGAAGCTCGTCCACAAAATTACAGGATAGTTCTTCTCTTCGCAGTGTCTCCAGAAGCCCAGCGTTAGCAAGCTCTGTTTCTACAAGGTCATGATAATGCAGAAGCTTCGATTCTGATGGGGTAGAAAAATCGTGCGCTAGCCAAAGTACGACAGGATATCCAACACAACGTGGATCTTCTGAAATTGCCGTAAGCGGCGAAAGTATCTCTTCTACAGGGTTTTTATTCAGGTACTCCATGATGTCGCAACGGAAAACGCGCGGGCTTTCTTCAGAAAGTTTTACAAGAGATACGTCGCCGTACAAGTGCTCATGAATGTTTGCCTTAATTACGGGGTGATAAACCCAGACGGGTTCGTTTGCGAGTGGATAGACCGCCGCTCCGAGGTCTCTACCTTTATCGTCGTGAAGAGTTGGGGATTGCTTGCTTATAGTGAGGAGAGTTAATCCCTTTCTTTCACATTCATCATATAAGTATGCACGAAATTTCCTTTCTCCTCCAAAATAACTTGCCCCATCCAAAAGAAGGTAGGTTCGATCATCTGCATGGTCAATAGTTTTTAACGCCATTTCGCTCTCCAACTCCAGCCTTGCGTCTTGCAGTAAACGGCGACGTACATACGCTTCGCCGACAACGGTACACAACCTCTCCTCAAAACTCCAATTTACGTCTCTCCTGTCCACGCTTGTAACCGACGTGCGTAGCAAGTAAATTCCCCAGTTGTTTGCTCGTCTAAGAGTCCGGGTTGAACAATCTACGGCTATAAAGTGTACGTCGCAATCTTTCATTTTTCTTAACGGGCGAATTTTAGTCTTCTCGGGCCTCACAGTGATCATAGGTTCCTCCTTTGCATTGTTAAACCCAAGGGCTCTTCCTTTTTCTGCATATTTCTTTAACTTATCTTTCATTTCGCACAGATCTTTCAGTATTTTTTCTTCCAGTTTTTACCCCCACCTATCTTTGCGGAGTACATCTGTGGCTCAGTTACTCGGTTTTCATCTTTAAATCGCTCGTTACTTCTTGGCTTGCCTTAGCAAATCGGTACTTAACTTTGTTTCCGGTGCCTTTCCTCAAAAGAAAGCCGCGGGCGACCATTCTGGTCAAGTAAGTGGAGACCGTGCTTAAGCTTATTGGTTCGCCGTATTCTTGCTCATACAGCTTTTGTGCGTCAGCTGAGTCAAACCAACGAAACATGAGATGCCCTTTTACGAGATTAATTAGCTTAGAGAATTTTGGCATGCTCTTCAGCGCCCCATGTAAGTCAAAATTGTCGTCGGCAGCATCCCCCAGCAATTCAACAAAATCAAGCAGGTTTAGTATTTTGTCTCTTGAAATTTTTCCTTCAAACGTCAACGTATAACGATTCCCTTTCACGTCACGTATCTCTATTTTAAATTTCGACATCTGCATTCGCTAAATTCACAATTAAAGCCTTCACAAGTTAAAAGAGATTTTGGTAAAAACAAAAAAAGAAACGATCTAAATTCTGCCTTTTACGCTAAAATAACGTTGTTTTTGAACCTTTTTTATTAGTTTACGTTTCACAAAAATAGCGCGGTGTAAATCCAAATTAGAAAGAAAACGCTTTATTTTTCCAGTGGAAGCGAAGGGGTCATCCCTCTACAAAAAATTGGTAATAAAATTGCCAATTACCTATTTTTATGCCGTGAGACTCTTCAAATGGAATGCAAAAAAGTTAGTTTTCACAATTGTAAAAAATAATATATAACGCTTTGTAGCCGGACCCCTCCGTTTCCAGTGGACTACATTTCATCGTTCACATTTATTAGGAATCAAAATTTGCAATGTTGATTTTTATTTTCTTAATTTTTTTTAAGTTAATTCTCTTATTTCTTAGATTATGTAATTTTAAATAGTAGGGCACTTTTCTTACCTCTCAGAGTATTTTTCTTTATACAGCAGAAACAATTCCAAACCCATCAAAGTTTTTTCCATAGGAAAGCAAGGGGTGCGGGAGGTGTTTTTTAGCAGATTTCAAAACTTTGATAAAAGTTTTTGTGTGTTTGGCATGCATAAATTGTTTTGCTTATCTTTTTGATAAACAAGTTGATTTTTTTGTATAGTAGGGCTTTATTGTTTTGATTGGGAAGCGGCTTTCAACGCTTACTACCGAAGGGAGAATATATGCAGAATGTTAGTGTGCTTGATGAGGTGTTTGAACGCGCCGTAAACGGTGCGCGAATATTTACGAATAGAAATGTACTTCGTCATGATTATATTCCGGAAAAACTTCCCCACCGGGAAGAGCAGATCCGTTATTTTGGCGAGATAGTGGCGCCTGTTTTGAAAGCAAACCGTTGCTCAAACATATTTGTTTACGGAAAGACGGGTACGGGTAAAACTGCTGTCATAAAATATGTGTTAAACAAACTTTTGAGTAAGGCACAAACAATAGACATACCATTAAAGGTTTGTTACGTCAACTGCAGGCTTGCGGGTACGGAATACCGCGTGTTTGCGAGCCTGTGTGCATCAATTGATGTTAAAGTTCCGTTTACTGGGCTTGCCGTGGGGGAATTGTTTGATCGTTTTAGGCAAGGGTTAGATTCGACGGCTTTTTTGCTTATCGCTGTGTTGGATGAAATAGACGAATTGGTTAAAACTCGTGGTGACGCTTTGCTTTACGAACTGACGCGTATCAATGAAGCCCTAACAAAAAGTAAGGTGTCGCTTGTAGGTATTTCTAATGATTTAAGGTTTAAAGAATTGTTAGACCCGCGGGTTCTAAGTTCGTTGAGCGAAGAAGAGATTGTTTTTAGACCTTATAATGCTGCGGAGTTAAGCGACAT
>JAWBOF010000098.1:0-5352 GCA_038826685.1 Bathyarchaeia archaeon | reverse complement strand
CGGACAGAAAAAGTGTTCTCAGGGACGTCGCCGCAGTTGTGTTTGGAGGTCTGGTGATGATTTTCGGCTATTTCATAACTGAAATTTACCTTTGG
The DNA here is from genome assembly GCA_038826685.1 of Bathyarchaeia archaeon. Taxonomy (GTDB): domain Archaea; phylum Thermoproteota; class Bathyarchaeia; order Bathyarchaeales; family SOJC01; genus JABFQO01. The sequence continues at coordinate 5,257 of JAWBOF010000098.1, read as the reverse complement.
GGAATAGGCGGAGCATTGGCAGAAGTGCCTGGGAACATTGGGCAGATACTCGTAGGAGGCCTTGGCGGTATCTCTATCGCGCTTGTTTTGAGAAGAAGATTGCCTGAAATAATGAAGCGGTAATTTTGAAATTTTTAGTTGATTAAAGCGATAGGGCGTCTACTTTTTGCGGTGTTTTGGCGAAGTGAACGTCTTCTTCGGTTTTTAGACTTTCTGCGTAGTGGACTTCGCCGTGTACTTCGCTTTTGTATTCGAGATGGATGTTTTTGCCGTAGAGGTTTCGGGCTTGGGCTTTTTCTTCCAGAACAATCTTGTCCGCGTATACGTCTTCGACGCGGGCTCTCTCCTCGACGATGACTTCTCTTGCGTGTATGGCGCCTTTAACCTCGCCTCGTCTGCCGATTCGCACGGTGTCCGCGGTTGTGCCGTTCGTGGTTTCGATAGAGCCGCCGATGTCGACGTTGCTTGAGGCTTTGGCTTGTTTGGCTTTTAGGCTTCCGCCGACGTCTATTCTTTCGGCTGACAGTTGTTCTCCAACTTCGGCCCTGCCGCCCACGTCAAGTTTTCCCGAAAGTCGTAGTTCCTTTCCCACATAAACTCTTCCGCCGACATCGACGTCTTTGCCTTCGCCTTCTCCCGTGATCTCGACGATTCCGCCGACGTCGAGAGTTTTGAATTTAAGGTTACCCTCCACTTTGCAAGAGCCGCCGACATCGATGTCGCCGCCAACGTTGTCTTTAGATAGTCTTACCATACCACCAACGTCAATGGTTTCGAATTCTAGCGAGTCAGTTGACACAAAACTACCGCCAACATCAACTTTGCCTATCCTGCCGCCATTAACATGCGCGCTTCCGCCTACGTCCACTTCTTCCGCGTCTATTTTTGAGCGGACAATTATCGAGCCGCCGACATCGATATTTTCGGCTTTCACCTCGCCCTCGCCTTCGAAGGTGCCGCCGACGTCGATGGTTCCGGCTTTCGTAGCACCTTTTACTCTTAGGGTGCCGCCGACGTCTACGTCTTCAGCCTCGAAATCCTTGCCTACTTCTATGCTTTTGTCTACGTCAACTTTCTTCGCGGTAAGGTTGCCTGAGACGGTTAGTCGTCCGTCATCAATGTCGATGTAGTCTTGAATGGCGAGGTCGCCGTGTACGGTTATGTCGTCTTCGCCCTCCAAATTTTCGGCTTCGAGGTTGCATTCGAAAGTGCAACGCCCGTTGAAGAATACTGTGCCCGAAACAGTTAGTTTCTGGTTTGACGCGTCGGTTTTCACGGTGGCGTTTTCGCCTACTTCAAGGTCGCCGTCAACATGACTTAGTGTAATCGTGCTTTTTGATGGAACCTTGTTTCCGTTCATCTTTACTTCCCTTCTTTGTTATTTTGTTCGGTTCGTGAATATCTGCCAATACGCTATCGCTTGTGCTTTCTTTAATTCCACACTCATGTTCGGGTTATTTGGCTTTTCTATTTTTCTCACAGTGCTTATCATTTTGCTTTTCACCTTCTATTATGGCATGGGGTATTGGAGAGTATAAAAGGCGACGCACATGCAGAACACACAAAAAGCAGACACAAAATGATACTAGACTTTCTCTTCCAGTGCCGCGAATAGTTTGCGCATTTGTTTGAATGTTTCCAAATACTCTAAGCCACGTTTGGTGATCTTGTAAACTTTAGAATCGTTCACGTTCTCTTCTTTTGCGAATCCCTTTAAGGCCAGAAATTGCAAAAATTTTTTCGCTCTGTCCACGGGTAGGTTGGCGCCGTACGAAGCCCGCGTAAGGGTGCACTGCTGTCGCTTGGCTATTGTGCGGAGTAGGTCAGCGTAAATCTCATACTTTGTCCGTCTGTCGCTTCTGTCCAAGTTTCATGCCCTCCATAACCGCCTTCAAACCTACCCACTCTGTAACGCCGAAAGAGATCGCAAATTTGAACCAAAAAGAAACGATGCGGCTTAAAATAGTAACTGCCGCGCTGATGTTAGCCGTAATACCCAAGGGTGCACCCAACTCCGTATAAAGCACCGCCATCACCAACTCGGGCACACCCACTTCAGCGGGAACGCCAACCGGCACCGACTTAATCGCCATACTCAAAGAAAACACAACCACAATAATGCTCAGCAAGTTCCAGTCCACCTGATACCCCAACGCTACAAAAACCAGACACGAAACTAATATGCTGAAAATCCAAGAAACAAAGGAGAATACGACTGGGCTAATAAAATGCCGCAAATTATTTCTCAACGTGCCCAAGCCGTCGTAAAACGACCTTAATCCCTCCAAAGCCCTTACTCTCAATTCCTCGATACGCCAGCGTCCTCGAAAAACGCGTACGGCTAATTTCAAGATGGCGTTCACGAATCTTTCCATCCAATCTTTTTTTGCACAAAACAATCCTACTCCTACCAGAAACGCAACCGTGACGATGGAAACAAGCCAGATAAGATACATGATCAGAGAAGAAAGCGGGTAATGCGAAAAGACGAGAATCGATGTTCCCGTAAATAAAGTGGCGATCGTGATTAGCACCATGATGACTCTGTGAACCACGAGGGACACCACAACCTTACCGGTTTCCACGTTTGGTTCTTTTGACATCAAATACCCCCGGCTAATCTCACCACTAATCGATTCTGCGGGCACCACTGAATCCACAAAAATGCCAACCCACATAAACGCGTAAGCCTTCCACACTGAAGTCTTCACCGAAAGCGCCTGCATCAAAAAACGCCAAGCCACTGAGAAAAAGAACACGTCCAAGATTGTCGCCAAAAAAGCCAAGAAATAAACTCGCATGTCAGCCTGCTTAATAATGAGCACCATCTCGTCAATCTTCACGAAGAAAACAAGATAGACAATGAAAATCAAAAGCCCAACGAGAAGAAAAAACGCTGCTCTCAGCAGAAATTTCTTTTTTTCACTATTCATTAAACGCTACACCATTCATCGCGACACAACAAAATACCAAACTACTAAACTATTATAGTTTACCTAACGTCACGCAGCCCTGGTTAGAATTGAGGCTTGGGTTTTCCGAGTTTTTTATGTAAACATGCCCGAATGAACCCGTAATACTCGGGGTCAGGCTGGTTTGGGCGGCTTTTGAATTCTCCGTGAAACTGCGATGCGAAAAAGAAGAACTTGTCAGGTAATTCGAGGATTTCCATGCGTCTGCCATCCGTGCTAACCCCAGAAAACACTAGGCCGTGTTCCTGCAAAGTTTTCCAATAATCCGGGTTCACTTCAAAGCGGTGGCGATGCCTCTCGTAAACCTCATCGTTTCCATACAGTGAATGGGCGAGCGTGCCCTTTTTTATAACAATCTTATGCGCTCCCAACCGCATGTTTCCTCCTTTTTCCTCCAGTCCACGTTGCTCGGGCATCAAGTCGATTACTGGATGCGGCGTTTTAGGGTTAATTTCAGTGCTGGCAGCGTCTTTTAGGCCGCACACGTGCCGCGCGAACTCTACGACGGCTAGTTGGAAGCCAAAGCAAACGCCCAAGAAAGGTAAGTCATTCTCTCTCGCGTACCGAATCGCCGCAATTTTACCCTCAGCGCCGCGTTCGCCAAAGCCGTACGGAATGAAAACGCCATCAAAGTTCTTCAGCGTTTCGAGTTCTTCGGGTTTTTCTTCGAATTTTTCTGCCTCCATGTAGGATATGTTCACTTGGGTTTGGCAGACTGCACCGCTGTGACGCATGGCTTCATTCATGCTTACGTAACTGTCGGTTAATCCTGCGTATTTGCCGATTAACGCAACCTTAACCTCGCACTGCGGCTTCAACACTGCATCCACGAAACTTTCCCATTCCGCCCACTCTGGATTTTTTTCAGGCAGTCTAAGCCGTTTTATTATGAAATCTCCCATGCCCTGCTTGTCAAGAATAAGCGGCACCTGATAGATCGTGGGAACATTATAAGAACAGAAAACAGCGTTTTCCGGGATTGTCCCGAACAAAGCAATTTTGCGCAAGGCTTCCTTGTCAATCATTTTTCTGCTCCTCGCCACGATCGTGTCGGGCTGAATACCGATGCGGCGTAATTCGTTTACGCTGTGTTGCAGGGGTTTAGTCTTCATCTCGTCGGTAACGTCAAGGATGGGTACGAGCGCAACATGAACATAAAGCGTGTTTTCGTAGCCTTCCTCCAGTCGCATCTGACGGATGGCTTCCAGAAAGGGCAAGCCTTCGATGTCGCCAACTGTGCCGCCGCATTCCGTGAGCACCACGTCGATGTCTGGCTGGCTGGCGACTTGGCGGATTCTGTGTTTAATCTCGTTCGTGACGTGAGGCACGATTTGAACGCATCTGCCTAGATAATCGCCGCGGCGTTCCTTGTGAATAACCGCGTCGTAAACCATGCCTGTGGTGAGGTTGTTGTTTTTTGTGAGGTTCAAGTTGAGAAAGCGTTCGTACCAGCCTAGGTCGAGGTCGGTTTCGCCTCCGTCTTCGGTTACGTAAACCTCTCCGTGCATGTACGGGTTCATCGTGCCTGCGTCAACGTTCACGTAAGGGTCAATTTTGATCGCGGTTGGGTTAAACCCGCGAACTTGAAGCATCTTTCCAATAGAAGAAGTGATTATTCCCTTGCCGACAGACGATAAAACACCGCCGGTAATGAAAACGTACTTTACCACTTGCGGGCCTCCAGACAATAGCAACACGATATACGGGTTCGGTTTAAAAACCTTTTATCAAGCGTCACCAAAAGTGCAGCATAAAACTATTTAAATTCGCATCGGCACGGCGTCGAATTGCATTTTGGGCATTTGTTTGCGTATTTGGTGGTTGCGGCTTTCTCTAAATTGATGTTAAGTATGTTTGCCAGCGACGCGAGCCACGCGATTACGTCGGCGAATTCGTCTTCTATGTCCTTCTTGCTTTGGCTCTGGACGGCGTCGCCTAGTTCATGAACTTCGTCTACGAGCCAGTTGAAAGTGCCGTCGACTCCACGTTTCGAGTCACGGTGAAAGTATAGTTGACGCATTAGGTTTTGAAACTCGTGAATTTGCATGGATGTGTTTGCTCCTTTTTTCTGTGCATGTTTTTTTCTCCATTATTCTCGGGGTAAGCGCTTTTTAAATGTTAACTAGGCTTTTCTGCCCATCGCATAGGACGTGAATTACGGTTACTCCTTTCCTTTCCAAAGTGGCCGAAAGAAAGCGGCGGTGGCAGTATTTTGGGTTTGTTTCCATGCACATTATGCATGTGCGTTTTTGCTTCGCGATTGTGAGTAATTGTTCCACGCCGGT
>JAWBOF010000097.1:0-5358 GCA_038826685.1 Bathyarchaeia archaeon | reverse complement strand
GTGGGAAACACTTCACCCCGTAGAAAAGGCGCTCGGAATATTGCTAAGCTTGAAAACGGAAACGGTTTTAAGAGGATTGAATGACGAGGAAAAAACCGCGCTTCAAACATGCCATCCCCAGTGGTTTGTGAAGTATTGTTTTAAATTGTTCGGAAGAAACGACGCGTTAAGACTTCTTGAAAGCGGACAAACTTTCCCGCCGGTTTACGTTCGATTAAATACGCTCAAGAGTCCAGAAGAGAAAATAACAGAAGCCTTGCAAAAAGAAGACGTGCATTTTGAACCAGTCGAAGGATTGAAAGGCGTATACAAGATAACCAGAACCAAACAACCCCTCGCGAGAACTAAAAGTTTCAAAGAAGGACTATTCTATGTTCAAGATAAGGCAAGTTGCCTCGCGGCCGAAGTAACCGCGCCAGAACCCGGCATGACCGTGTTCGACGTGTGCGCCGCGCCGGGCGCGAAAACCACACATTTGGCAATGTTGATGCAAAACAAAGGCGCCATCTTCTCTTTTGACTACTCAAAACGCAGAATGAACGCGTGGAAACAAAGCATATCCCGCATGGGAGTTGAAAACGCCACGCCGATAATCTCCGATGCTTGTCGATCTCTGCCTTTAAACGAAACCGCGGATGTGGTGGTCCTCGATCCGCCTTGCACGAGTACGGGGGTTTTCGCGCGGACACCTTCTGCAAAATGGCGTCTTTCGCCACGTTCGATTCGGAAAATGGCTGAGATTCAGTGGCAAATGCTTCGAAACTCCGCAGATAAAGTGAAAGAAAACGGCTGGTTAATCTACTCTACCTGCAGCATAACTGTTGAAGAAAATGAGATGCAGATTGAACGATTCTTAAAACTACGCCCCGAATTCAAACTTTGCGAAACAAAGCCGCTGATTGGACAAGCCGGGCTGAGAGGATTAACAAAATGCCAAAGGCTCTATCCGCACATGCACGAGTGCAACGGCTTCTTCATCGCGAAACTTCAAAGAAACCCCTAAACCTTCCTCGCCTTCTCGATGCAACACAAGGCTTCAAAAAGCGTCTTCGCAGCCAATACCGCGGTGACGCCGCTGTCATAGTGCGGAGCCACCTCGACCAAATCCAACCCGATTACACGGTCGTCGCAAAGTGCTTGTAAAAGGTCGAAGAAAACCTCGCCGGATAAGCCGTCTGGTTCAGGGTTCTGCACTGCTGGCGCGTAGGCAGGGTCGAACACGTCCATGTCGATGGTGAGATAAATTGCTTCACAGCCTTCCAATTTTTTCCTTATCGCGTCCACGGTTTTTTTGACGCCTTCTTTCCGAATTTGCAACGTGGTGAAGAACGTGATGCCGTTTTCTGTGGAGTAACTTAATTCTTCTTTACACACGGCTCGAGTGCCAATTTCGATTATGGCTTCGGGGCGGGTTTGTTCGTTGATTCTCCGCATAAAGGTGGTGTGAGAAGTTTTTAATCCCATGTATTCGTCGCGAAGGTCCAGATGCGCGTCAAAATCTATTACGGCTATTTTTCTGTTCAACCCTTTTACGGCGCCTAGTGTTATCGTGTGTTCTCCGCCGACGACGACGGGAACCTTTTTAGCATCTAAAATGTCTTTAACAACCAAGCCCAAACGCTTCAAAGTTTCATCAGTCTCGCTTGCAACATGCAAATCGCCCAAGTCGTGGATCTTCAAATCCTCCACGTCAACGCCCGTGCGAAGACTGTGAGTTTCTATATTAAGCGATGCTTCTCTAACAGCCAATGGTGCAAACCGTGCACCCGTCCGATACGTGCTTGTTATGTCAAACGGCACACCAACAAAAACATAGTCTGCACGTTCAAACGCGGTTTGTACGCCACTGAAAAATGGCGACCGAGAAACGTAGAATTCCACGTAGCCCATACTGTCAGGTCCTTTTTGGGTCATAGTAGTGAGGCAACGTGTTCTAAAACGTTTTCGCTACATGAAATCCTCAGTCTGAACGGTTATGCAGACTCCTTTGCAACCTCCACATTTTTCTTTTGTCTGTGGAGATACAAGTTTAAATAAAGATGCATTTTTACATTATGCAAAGAATAGTTCAGTTTTGTATTTGCAAATGCAACATTTTATTTCACATAGAATATTATTCCATAAATCTTTAATGCGCTTTCGGTTTAGTGAAGTAGTGGGCAAAAACAGAGAGAAGGAGAAAGTTTCATGAAGAATATTCTAGTCAAACTTGTTACGCTGGCTTTATGCTTTACGCTTGCTTTCAGTTCAAACCTTATCAAACTCGGGTTTTGTCAAACAGCGCTCCAAGTACAACCGGGTTACACGGAAGTCCAAGTATGCACAAACTTCGAAATCAGCATAGCCGTAACTGACGTCTACGACCTGTTTGGGTTCGACATCAAACTTGCCTATGATACAAACGTGATGGACGCACTAAACATCGAAATACTACCGCCCTTCAACGGTTGGCCCATAATCCTGACCGAAATACATGAGGAAGAAGGCTGGCTCTGGTTCGGTGCAGCAATAGGGCCGCTAAATCAACCGTTCTCAGGAAGCGGATTACTCGCTAATGTCACGTTTCACTGCACAGCCGAAAGCACAGCCTCAGCGTTACACCTCTTCGACGATCACTTGTTCGACCCGTATAATGAAATCCCTCACAGCAGCCAAGATGGGTTTGTCGCACAATACCAACCTCCAGCACCGCCCATCAACGTCACATTTCGCATCCTCGCGGTGGAACACTTTTACTCAAACGCGCTTAGCTTCAACTTCGAAGCAGTGGGAACTCAAGACTACGCCATGAAATCTGGGCAATACTTGATTCAGACCTTGCTCGGCTACAACAACTGGGTTAACAACACTGTATCCAAGGGCTTCAAATTCACTGCTTACGTTCACCTGCTTTCGAACCACTCAAGCGCCACGTCGCTGTCTTATTATAGAGGACCGCCCACGAATAGCAACGTAGTCAACGAGATCCAGAATTTCCTCGCTGCCACTGAACCACCTTGGGAAAATAATACTCTAACTATTCGCATATTCTATTACGTTGGGCACTCGGGCATCACTAACACGCCTCCTCCCGGAAGCATAGGCGGGTTCTTCTTAGCATTAGGCGAAAGAGGCTGTCACCCCGCCAACCCGCAAGACCCAACAAACCCGTCAAGCTACGAAGAACTCTGGGACTACCAACTCAACCAAACCCTAAACCACGGCGACTTGGCCACAAACAATTGCACGCTAATAATCCTCGACAGCTGCCGCAGCGGTGGAGCCATACAATCCCTTAGACGCCCAGGGCGAGTGATACTTACCGCTTGCTCAGCACAACAACTAGCTAACGGTTGGGTAAACAACCCTGCAACTTGGCCACCTGGCACCCGCGACAGATGGAGCTGGTTCACGGGTCAAAACATAGCCAACTCGTTCTTCAAAAACGGCACGAATGCAGGGCCACTAGGCATAATTGGCGCAATTGCATCAAAAGTGGACGTAAATAATGACGGATGGCTTGACGTAGGAGAAATCTTTCCACCCGCAAACGGCACAACAGTCAGATACGCAAACGCGGAATCCATGACGCAAGTTCCAGAGAAACGTTTCGGCGTAATTGGCGGCAAAATTCCAATAGTACAAATCAACACCACGACGCCCTTCCCATACAATGGCAAACCGTCCGGCTTGGACATAGAAGTTGAGAAACCGTGGCCAGGGTTCCATGACGGCCCTGACCGCACGGGCACAACCTTTGGCGAAGGCGCATCATTAGGCACTCCACTGTGGACGCGTACAGGCATAGGCATGAACGCGTCAATCGTAACAACTGAAACTGAAGCCATAGCAGCCGCAAAGAATGGCAGCGTTTACGGCTTGGATTTGGCTACGGGAGATATCATATGGAAATTTAATGCAGAAAGCCAAATTCACGCGACACCGTACGCAGACAAAGGCATAATCTATGTGGCTACTTTGGGAGGCGGCGGAGGTGGGGGCGGAGCAGGAGGAATACTTTACGCTATCGACGAAGCAACAACACGCGTTATCTGGCAGACACAAGCCTTGCCGAACACGGGATTCTACGCCTCACCTGTAGTGGCAGATGGCTATGTTTTCGTGGCAACAACCAGCGAAACTGGAGGAACTTGCATGGCTACAGCATTTAACCAAACGACAGGAGAAATGCTTTGGTCACGACTGCTTGAAACACCCGCCAAATCTTCCCCAGCAGTCAAGAATGGACTATTATTTATCGCCACAACGACAAAAGGCAGCGAACCAGCACGTCTTCACGCGTTTTCGGAATTCAGTGGAACAGACGTCTGGACATATTCGTTCGGACTCAGCGAAATAATTTCCACACCAACCGTGGCTGCCGGCCGAGTCATAATCGGTTGCGGCGGAGGTGGAGGCGGAGGAGCCCTCCCCGGAGTGTATGCCTTCAACGCGCTCAGCGGATCCCCCGCATGGGAATTCGTAACTTCAGGTCCTGTAACGTCTTCCCCGGCTGTTCACGAAGAAGAAGGCTTTGTCGCGGTTTGCTGTCAAAACGGGTTTGTCTACACTCTATCCTTAACGGAGGGAACACCAATAGGAAGCGCGCTAATTGACCCTAACAAGTCATCTCCAGCAATCAGCGGTGACGGTTATATTTACGTTGGTTCATCAGATGGAAATCTATATCGTCTTAACAAGTGGTGCGAGACAGTCGACTCTTATGACACAAACTCGCAGTTTTACGATATTTCTTCACCCGCTTTGATAGACAACCACTTGATAATCGGCTATTGGGACATCTTAACTATCTACTGCTTCGGCTCACCTTGGCCTGAACACGATGTTGCAGTAAAAGAAGCCTTTCCACAACAGACAGAAGTTAACCAAGGTGACCCCGTCACTATCGAGTACACAATCAAAAACGAAGGCAACGTAGCCGAAAACGTAACCGTAACCGTTGGCTACTTCAACACCACCACTCCTCCATTCGGCGACTCGAACCCACTGTATGTAGATACTTTCCAGTTAGACGCTGATACCGAAACAACAAGAACCTACAAGTGGTACACAACAAGCATGCCGGCGGGCACATACAACGTATCCGCCATTGTGCACATAATCTCTGGAGAAACAGACGTGGTCGATAATATTCTGGTAAACGGTACTGTCAGAATAACAGAACTTGGCGTTCACGATGTAGCCGTCACAAGTGTTACGCCGTCGAAAACTGTAGTATGCCAGACAATGACATGAAGATTTACGTAGACATCGTGAATTTAGGCGATTCTTCAGAAACCTTCGACGTAACCGTAAAAGCACTCCCAACTTCAGGTCCGCCCATCGTGGTTGGCGTTCAAGAGGTTACTCTGGCATCCA
>JAWBOF010000096.1:0-5416 GCA_038826685.1 Bathyarchaeia archaeon | reverse complement strand
ATGCGTTTGAAGCAGCAGTTGCGGGCGCGTTTGTAAATGGTGCTTGTGGAGACTTTGCGCAGAGCGAGAAAGGTTTTCACTTGACGGCTTCAGACTTGATTGACTGGGTTCCACGAGTTTTGGATGATCCTATGTCTCACGTTCGGGTGCGAAAACGTCGTGATTAGAATCGTCGTTTACCATGCACGCCAATGCGACCCGAAAAAATGCTCGACGTTGAAGTTGAAACGTTTCAGCTTAGCCGAAGTAGTCTTCAAAACACGGTTCTTGCCACACGACGCCATAGTGCTCGACGCTTTGGCTGAAAAAGCCTTTTCGCCGGCTGACCGAGAACAGATGGAACGGCATGGGCTAGCGGCGTTAGATTACAGTTGGGAGCAGGGCTTAAGGCTCCATGTTTCACCGACAAATTCTCGCTGCCTGCCATTCCTAATCGCGGCGAACCCAGTGAATTTCGGTGTGCCCACGAAGTTGAGCACGGTTGAAGCCTTAGCGGCTGCCTTGTTTATTGCTGGGTTCAAGGAAGACTCGGAAAAACTGCTTGGTGTTTTTAAATGGGGTCCAGAGTTTATTCGACTAAACCTTGAAAGACTTGAAACCTACGCAAAGGCAAAAAACAGTACCGAAGTTTTGGAGATGCAACGGGTTTTTATGACGCCCCGAAGCAGTTAGCTGAATTCTGCTTGGCGTATTAGTTTTGTGCCCATAGTTATGGACCATAAAGCCGCGGCGACGGCGGAAATAAGTTCGGGTATCGCGACCCCACTGTACGGTTTGAAAGCAGTCCAGATTGCCCACGGCGAAAGAGCAACTATTGCCATCACAAGAGTGAACACGCCAAAACTTCGACTTGCGGTTGATGTCATCAGGGCGGCAGACTGGATAAACAGCGATAGAGGAAGCGCGCCGAAGAAGGCGACTGAAACGATGTAGTGAATGTTGTTTGGAGCGGTTTCTGGGAAAACACCGATGGCTGCTAAGAAGATGCCGGCCAAGAGCAAGAAGAAGGTGCCACTTCTGCCGACGGATTTGGTTCCATAAAATCGCATCACCCCAAAAGCGAAAATAACGGTTAATATGCCGCTTAGAATTAAACCACTGTTAAACAGCAACGCCGACTCCTCGTGGACGCCCAAGTCGCTGAGAGCGTTGTCTGTCCAAGTAAACCAAGACGCTCGAGAAATAGCCAAACCAATCAAAACAAACGCCAAAACAGGACTCAGCACGCCTGAAACTCCGGCTACTTTATTAACCGACTTGTAACTCATAACCATCACTAACCTTCAATGCATAGTAACCGCTTTTTACTTTTGCGGCAAAAACTTCCCACCGTCGTTTATATCCCACCAAGTCAACCAAGGATACACTCGTCATATTTGGAGCATATTTGGAGACTAATTGGATCATATATGGAAGAGGGTCTAGAACCGCGGCGCACAACGCACAAAAGAAAAACCTTTTCAACACCTAACACCCAACCATAATAACAAAAGGAGAAAAACAAACTCATGAGCACAGTAAGGCAATTTTGGCGCGCTTCATGGCTAGGCATCTTACTCATCGGCCTCGGCATACTGTTCTACCTTGACACCATGCCCAACTACAAGGGCATATTCTTCCCCGGCCTCCTCATACTAATTGGCATACTCTTGCTCGTCGGCGGCATAATCCGCGCCAGCACACGAACCGTCTAACACAAAAAATAAAAGCAAACAAAAAGGAAGAAAATAAAACATGAATGAAAAACAAAAACCAACACGTGAACTAACCATAGGCGAAATCATCACCCAAACCTTCAGCCTATACTCACAAAAATTCGCACAATACCTAATCCCATTCCTCATCGCAGGCATCATAACAGGCATCATAACAATGGCAATTTACTACGCAATCAAAATCCCCGCGCCTCCACTATCGCCTCCACAAAATCCAACACCAGAAGAAATTGCTAATTGGCTATCACAATTCTCAAGCTATCTTGGCGCCGTCCTTGCAAGCGCCTTCTTAGCCGGCATCGTGGGTTGGGTCATAAGCCAAATAACCCAAGGAATCGGCGTAAAATTCACTGCTGACACATTAGAAAAGGGCAAAGCAGACCTCAGAACAAGCTTCAACTTCACCATATCAAAACTGCTTTCGCTACTAGCCGTCAGCATCATCACGGGCATTCTCATAATCCTCGGCGCCATTGTATTCATTATCCCGGGAATAATCTTGGCAATCATCTTTTCCCTTGTGGTTCCTACGATAATAATTGAAAACACTGGAACACTCGAAAGCCTCTCAAGAAGCCGTTCGCTCGTCAGCCACAGATGGCTCAAAACCTTAGCGTTGCTTCTCTTACTCTATTTAATAATTTTCATAGCAAACATTTTGATCGGCGCGATCACTTTACCCTTTGGAGACGCAGCACCACTAGCAAACGGCATCCTTGCAGCATTTATACAACCCATACTACCGATCGGATTAACACTGTATTACTACTCGATGATTGCGAGAGCAACACCACAAGAACCGCCACAACCGATACAAACCACATAAAATCAACAAACAGCACCCTAAAAACGCAAAACTCTTAAACCACAAAAAGAAAAATACAGACTGAACCAAAATGGAATACAAAGGACTCACAGAACTAAATAAAGACATTCCACAGAGAGGAAAATACACGAAAATTAGTCTTCAAGCCATAAATGACTTCATGAGCGAGAACGTGAAAACTGCAAAACTGGACGTAAATTACACCGGCGAACAAGAATTAAAAGCCTTATATAACGCGCTAAAATCTTTAATCCGAAGAAAAAACCTTCCAATAAAAGCCTCAATATACAAAGACAAAATGACAAACAAAAAAGAAATCTACTTAATACAACAAAATCTTTAGCCCTCAATCAAACGTCGCTGTCCAAGCCCCGTTAGACCCCAAAAATATGGAGGCTTACCAGACTTCCGCACCACAATCTTTTCTTCCTCTAATAATTTCAAATGATAAAGCACCACAGCATAATGAAGACCCGTAGCACCACTGATGCTCTTAATGGTAAGCGCGTTTCTTTCAATTGTCTGCAGAATCTTAGAACGTGCAACCAACCCCAACCGAACATTTCTCTTCCGCGCCAAATACGCATTAGGGTTATAAGAACCTCTAAACATGCGAGATCAAAATACCTTTGCCCTTTCTCGTAAAAAAGCTTTCACCTAAGCAAAATCAGTAAGGCATATCTGCCGCGGTTTCTTACCCTCGAACAAACTGTTTATCTCATCTTTTACCAGATCAAGCCTTTGAGCATAATACCGAGGTAACCCGTACTTTTTGATCAAATGCTGCGCCGCCTCAAGATATTTTTCAATACCGCCCCGATAAACTGTTAACGACAAACTTCCATTGCATTCGGGGCATTTCGCCTTTAAGGGCAATCGCCTAAACCGCTTATTGCATGATTTACACCTAAAGCCTTGAGTAGAAAAAGCACGAAGATTACCAGCAATATCCCGCATAAAATGGGTTGTCAAAACTTTCCTAGCCACAACCCTAGCATCCACAGCGGCAATTTTTTCCGCCAACTCCAATTGACGGCTCAACTTGTCAAGCATCTTGCCAAGCTTCTTATACATACTTTCAGAATTACCCATGTTGATATCCGAAACAGAAATAGTGTAATTAAACCCTTCAAACTGCGCTTCACTGGCCAACCTCCGCCCAATCAAGTCAATCATGCCCATAACAGAACGCGCACTAACCTTCTGGAATGTTTTCTCGTAAAACTCCAAAGGATAAAAAGACGCAACATCGACATCATGAGCTTGCCGTTGAACCTCCGCCGGATTCACGAACGGCATCACAAAAAAAGGCGCATCCATGATGCCACCGATCTGCGCCGGCAAAAAAACCCTCGAAAAATTCAACAAGACATCAAGCGCCAACATCAACGCATCCTCGTCACCATCACAATCGCGCCGCTTCGCAGAATGCCAAACTGGATGCGCATAACACACATTATGCGTAGTAAAACCCACGATCCTTCCGAGGATGCCCACCGACGTGTGCGGGGCTAGCCCTATGACGAGATGCCCTATTAAATCCTCTGCGCATCTAACATTATAGTAGGGAGGAATACCATAAACTTTCTCCAAGAGTTCATCCACAAAATTAGCCACCTGCACGAAGTATTCCCCAGATTTTCGAGGAATTATCACGTCTTGTATTCTCAATTCGCAAACCTGCCCGGTATCCGTTAGAGGATTACCAACGTAATCAGTCGTATAGCCCAACCGCTTCAATTGCTCCAGCGAAACCCCAGCTTCGCAAGGTTTAAAATGCGTCAAAGGCGCGTTAGTAGCATCAAACCTAATCGTGCCATCCTTGAAAACCGAAAGGTCAAACAGTGCTCGCAGTATTCCTTTCTCTAAAATTTCTGGCGTCTTTGTCTCGTTCATCAACTTTTTCACGCCCTTCACTTTTTCCGGAAACGCGACGTCGAGCCTCTTACACACAGATTCAAAAAACTCGCGTAAATTCAAATTTTGCCGAGCAAAGCCTTTTGCAGGTACCTTGCAGTTCGGGCACACGGTTTCTTTATGAAAAGTCCTTCCGCAAATGGGACAGAAATATTCACATATCGTATCAGCGTTGCACACGGGACATTTAATCTTAAAAGTCTCGCCGCCACATAAAGCGCATCTTCGCCGTGCAACCTCAACCGTGACTTTTTCTTTTTTTGTTGCTTCGATTAAATCTCTTTGCGCACCCCCAGCCAGACCAACAGGAAACAAAGCGTGAACCAAAGGCTTCATTATACGTTTCTTTGCCTTTTCCGGCCTGCCCATTCTTGCACCGATATAAGTAGGCGCTTTTTCTCGGATGACAAAACCCGAGAATTCCTTAAGATTCTCGAGTACTGATTTTTCATACGAAACCTTTGCTGTTGGCTTCTCAAGCCCCATGCAACGCGCAAATATTTGTGCATCTTCGCCCGTAATCTTAATATTGTCTTTTTCAACAGTGTGGGGGATGCAAATTTTCTCGAGCAATCTTTTTGTCACGTTGTCAAATTTCCCAATTATTCCCGAGATCAAACCGTTATTCTCAACGTGTTGGGCATTCAGCGCCCAATGCCGCAGCAAAGAAAGTTTCTCGACGTCAATGTTTGACCAAAAATAAGTGAACCGAGGGTGCAAGGGGATGTTTAACACCGTTGCCAGCCGTATCGCCTCTTCCACTGTTGGTTTGTTCTGCAAGGGCTTTTCTAAAAATCCAACAAACGATTCCTTCAACACGTCCGCGGCAACCGCCGCGTCTTCATATGTGTGAACCTTAGAGAGGAATGGTTTATTCCAAAAAGTGAGAAAGCCCGGTGGCTAGAAAAAGATAAAATCAAGCACGAGTCGGAGATAGTAAAAGATGAGAGCATGGTTG
>JAWBOF010000095.1:0-5533 GCA_038826685.1 Bathyarchaeia archaeon | reverse complement strand
TTGATGTTACTGTTTGAAGGTTTGATGAGTGATGATTGATGAAAGAGAGCTTCGTGAATGGTTTTCTAACGCTCAACGAGTAGTGATTGCGGGAATTGGAAATCCGATTAGAATGGATGATTTTGTGGGTGTTAAGATTGTGCGCGAATTGCGGGGTAAGGTCCCTGTAAATGTTCATCTAATCGAATGTGAAACTGTTCCCGAAGGCTTTGCGCATGAAATCGTAGAATTCGATCCAACGCACATTCTTCTAATCGACGCTGCAGCGTTAGGAGCAGAAGCCGGCCGAGTAATACTTTTTCCGCCAGAAAAGCTGGCATCTTTTCCCGCAATTTCATCGCACGTGCTTCCGTTACGGATTTTTTGTGACTTTCTTAAAGAAAATACGAAGGCAAAGATTGCATTGTTGTTGATTCAGCCTGAGAAAGTTGGTTTTGGAGAACACATGTCCCGTCGTGTCGAGGCTTCAGCAAAAAAAATTGTTGAATTTTTGCTTAAAATTTTAGCAAAAAAATGAAAGAAAAACTCTAAGCGCACCTTTTCTGTTAGCGTTTTTCTCGCTGTTCGGCGCTGTTCTAGACCCTCTTCCATATATGATCCAATTAGGCTCCAAATACACCCCAAATATGAACAGAGAACCACGGGTTCGACTTTTTGGGTATAGTGGTGTTGTGTGTTTAGTAGATTGTTTTTGGTGGTCAGAATGGATTTTAGATGTTGATTTTGGTTTCTTAATGTTTTTTGGTTTGTCAGTTAAAGTTTTTGTAGGTGATTAAGTTGGAAGTTAGGGGTGCGATTGTTGGTGGTATTTTGTGTTTTGTAGGTGCGATTCTTTTTGTTTATGGGACGACTGGTATTACTTTTCTGAATGCAGTTTCTAACATGTTTCTCTCGGTAATGGGCGTGTTTTTGGTGTTGGCCGGGCTACTCGTGTTGATTGTGAATCTTTTCGGTAAAGGAACTATTTTCACTTAGGTTTTGTTTTGAATGGTTTGGTTTTGCCGCCTTTTGTTTGAATGATATCGTTTATTTGAATCAACGCCCTTGTAACGTAGTTTTGTGCGGTTGTAGAGTTTTTCGCTGTGGTAGATATGTGGAGTTCTATGTGTGGAGTTTTTTCTGCGCCTCTGGGGTGAGATTTGATGTAGACGTACGGGTTGTCATGCATGACTTTGTCGATGATTGGTGCCAACTCGGACTCCATAATTCCTGACACGCCGAGGCTGGTTTCATAAAACGTAACATCACCAGCCAACCTCTTCAGCATCGGCACCAGAGACTCGTCGAATATTGCCTTCATCTCGGGTGGAACGCCGGGTAAAGCTATGACCTTTATGTTTTTGTATTCGATTATCATGCCAGGTGCTGTTCCCAAAGGGTTTGGTAATGGCACGGCGTTTTTTGGGAGGGTCGCCATCTTGACGCGGGCTGGGGTTAATTCGATTTTTTCGATTCCGCGTTCTTTTGCGTAGTTTTGGTATTTTTCTTCAATCATCTGAAGTGCTTTTGGGTTTGTTTCCAGTGTGGTGTCAAGCGCTTTTGCGACGCCTTCGAGGGTTTTGTCGTCGAATGTGGGTCCTAATCCGCCTGTAGTTATGAGGATGTCTGGTTTGCGGTGGATAATTTCTTTCACTACATTGCTGATTTCTTCTATTTCGTCGGGAGCAACTGTTATGCGACGTACATTAAGCCCCATCACGGTAAGACGTTTAGCAAGCCACTGGGCGTTCGTGTTCAGGACTTTGCCGATGAGAAGTTCGTTGCCGATGCTTAGGATTTCAACGTGTGCGGTCAATTTTCTGAAAACTCCTTTCATAGACTAGTTGACGGGTTGTATTTAAAAATAAAGCAAGTTGCCTAAGGCTACGTTAACGCTTGCGGCGTTACAATGGGCTATTTTTTCTTGCCCAGCCACCACTTCAAGTATTCTCGTTGTTCTTTCTTTTTTTCGTCCTCTTCGGTTTCAAAGTTGGGACGCAATTTTTCGCGGAGTTCAATCAGTTCTTGATGGGTGACTGAAAGCCCGCAGCTCTTGCAAACGTAGCATTTTGTAGTTGCCGTGTACTGCATTTCGCCTCCACATTCGGGACAGTAGGGCATGCTGTTGTGTTCCTTCTTGAAGAGAATGCAAAGGTAAACCAACAAAAAATACCTTTTGGTTAAGCCGCGGAACCGGCATATTAGAATTATTATTGCACGTATTACGTGATGAAGTTGGTTAGTCCTGCTTCTTTGGCAAGTTTGACTGCTTTCGTCATCTCTTCTTTCGTCAGTCTTCGTTTTAGTTCGGGGATTTCGTAAGCCCGCCATTCTGGACGGTACTGGAACATGATGTTTGTGCGTGTGTTGGTTCCAAGGTTTTTCGCTATCCATTCTAAAATCGGCCGCGTGCAACAGTCCAAATGGTTGGGCAACACGAGCACTCGGGTAAGGAGTTCGCCGTGTTTTTTGCCGTACAAGTGGTTTCTCGTGCAGGCTTCCCAATAGCCGGGCGCGTCTGAAATCCGCTTGGCACAGTCGTTGTTGCCGTACTTGAAGTCCAAAAGGTAAACATCAACAAAACCCGCGAGAAGCTTGGCAGTTTCTTCACTGTAATAGGAGTTGCTGTTCCAGACGACAGGCACATTCACATCGACATGTCTGAACGTTTCTAGCCACAAAGCCAACCACGGCGTAGGCTCACCGCCCACCAAGTTAATGTTGCGGCAACCGCTGTTACGCAGATGCTCGACCGCCGTGGCTAGTTGCTGAGGCGAATAAACCTCGCCGTTCTCGAACCACTGCGAAATAGTCCAATTCTGACAATGCAAACAACGCATAGTACAGCCCATCGTAAAAATCGTGCCTGAAGGAACAAGCTCGGGCTCTTCGCCCATGTGTTGGAACATGCTTGAAACCAAGATTTCAGTGCCGCATTTACAGTAGCCCAGCTTGTTTTTTAAACGGTCGGCTCCGCAACGGCGACTGCAAAAGTGGCAGTTTGTTAGAATACGTCTTGCCAACTCGATTTTTAAATCCAAGAATGACCGGTCGGGTGTTTCTTTGTTTTCGAGGGTTTCTTGTTTCGAGTCTATTTTCTTCTCGAAAGACGCGTATTCTTCCGTAAGCTTCTCGTGTAGTCGCCACAGTCGCTCGTCTGAATCTTCTTTATTGAAGTAAGCGGGCAGTTTTTTGGCGATTATGAATTTGGCTACCTTTTTGTCTTCCATGACACCGAAGTATCTGGTTAAACTCTCGCGTGCCCGTTCATCCTTGAGCACCGCAACTGAGTCGGGTCGCCAAACAGTCCACATACCACGTCAAACACTGATAGAAGAAGACACGGTGATTTATACGTTAACCACAAAAAACGGCTAAGAAAGCCGTTAGAAAACTGCGTATGGATACGAATGCCCCGTCGTGTGTAACTCGCCCTTAATCGGAATATCCCGTCCACACGCGGGACAACGCATGTCCTTGGTTAAATTCCACTTGACTATTTCGAAACTGAAACGCTTAATCAACAACTCGTTGCAGTTGGGGCAGTAGGTGTTCTCGAACCTATGTCCGGGCACGTTGCCGATGTAAACGTAGTTCATTTCCACCTCTTTCTTGACCACCACGTACGCTTCCTCCAACGCGCCTACGGTAGTGGTCGCATAGCCTGTCATTTTATAGTCTGGATGAAAACGTAACAGATGAAACGGCGTATCTGCACCTAGTCCTTCTTTTATCCATGTAGCCAATTGTCTCAATCTTTCCAGAGAATCGCCTATTTTGGGCACGATTAGGTTGGTGATTTCCACGTGAATTCCTTGGCGTTTCATTTCTTTTAGGCACTCGAAAATCGGCTCAACCGACGGCACGCTGGAGAATTTCTTGTAAAATTCTGGGTCAGCCGCACCTTTAAAATCCACAGTCGCCGCGTCCAGCAGGGGGGCGATGGTTTTGAGGGCTTCGGGTGTCATGTAGCCGTTCGTGACGAACGTGTTGAAGTAGCCCACTTGTTTCGCCAGACTCGCCGTGTCGTAGGCGTACTCCATGAAAATCGTCGGTTCCGTGTAAGTGTAGCTGATGCCTTGGCATTCGTTCTCTCGCGCCGCCTTCACGACTTCTGCCGGCGGAAAAACTTGTCCTTCTACTTCTTTGCTTTGGCTGATCATCCAGTTATCGCAGAATTGACAACGAAAGTTGCAGCCCATCGTTGCGATTGACATGACTGTGGCGCCGGGGTGAAAGTGGAACAGGGGTTTTTTGGCGATTGGGTCGACACAAGCGGAACAAGCTTTGGCATAGTTGAGTGAATAAAGCGTTCCGCCTTGATTCTTTCTTACGAGGCAAAAACCGACTCCGCCGTCGTTGATGTGACAGTGCCTGGCGCAGAGGAAACAGTGAACCTTGTTCTCGGGCAACTTTTCATACAACATCGCTTCGCGCAAGCCAGTAGACAACGTCGACGCCTCTACTTTTGTATTGAGCATGGTGGATTTTAAACTTTAACCGTTTTTCTCTAAAACTTGAGGGTGAATTCCCATCCAAACCTAAACCCAAGAATAGCATAATTCTCTAACTGGTACGTTGAGTGGGCTCTGACGGTTTTGATTTCCGATGTGTCCAGCCAGGTTTTATTACGAAGAGATAGGTTACCACTAGATAAAATATCCATTGAACGGCCTGTACGAGGGCAAGGTATGTGAGGTTCCAAAGAAACGACATCAATGTGGTCGCGATGCTCATTGCGGTGGTTGAGACAAGTAAGAAGAGTAAATTTGTGAACATAGTTGTTTTTGACATTGGCGGAAGAGTTCTGCAACACTGGAATGCCGCGTTTATAAAATATCCCAAACAGTAGAGGCAGATGCTCAAGTAGATTGATATAACTAACAGCGTTAACTGCGCCGTGATGGCGCCTGGATCGGGGAGTCTTGTGATTAGTACGGTGTAAGCGGTAAACAAGAAACCAGAACACAGCGACATAACGTGAATGAGGTTTGATAGATGCTTGAGATAATCAGAGTGATCTTCTTCATTCACAGACAATAGAGTCACCTCATTATTGTTTCTTTCTTGTAAGCAATAACTTTTCGGTTGGGGTTAAATTCTTATGCGTTGACGTAATGTATGTAGTCTGGTTTAGAAAGGAGAAATATACATGGATAAGTCATCTATGATTTCGGGCTTTTACAAACTCAGCCCAAAAGAACGCTTGGCCGTCGTGAAGGAGTTCGCCAACCTGACCGACGAAGAAACCATGCTTCTTCAACAGACCGGCGCTTTACCCTTGGAACTCGCGGAGAGAATGATAGAGAATGTCGTCGGCGCGTTTCCAGTCCCTTTGGGCATCGCGGTTAATTTCCTAATCAACGGCAAAGACTACTTAATCCCCATGGCGATAGAAGAACCATCAGTCGTCGCGGCAGCGAGCAACGCGGCAAAAATGGCGAGAGACGGCGGCGGGTTCCACACCAGCAGCACCGGACCAGTAATGATCGGGCAGATCCAAGCAGTAGGCATTAAAGACCCACACTTGGCGCGAATGCGAATCCTAGACGCG
>JAWBOF010000094.1:0-5659 GCA_038826685.1 Bathyarchaeia archaeon | reverse complement strand
AGGGAAGGACTAGAAACCGTGCTCTGTTTAACCACTCTTCTAACCATCGATTCAACAGGCACTCTCGTCGGCTTATCCCTCGCAGTACTTGTTGTGCTAGTGACGGCATGGGTTTTAATGAAGGGCGTGTATCGACTGGATATCAAAAGGTTCTTTCAAGTAACCAGCATAGTCCTCATAATCTTCGCCGCTGGGCTCGTAGGGTACGGCGTCCACGAGTTAATAGAAGCTGGAGAAACCGCGAATATACATTTGGGCGTGTTAAGCCAACCAGCCTTCGACATAAACCCGCCTCTCGGTGTCGATGGGGCCTATCCGTTGCTGCATGAGAAGGGTGTTGTAGGCTCGCTTTTTGCGGCTTTGGTGGGGTATGATGGGAATCCGGAATGGCTGCGTGTCATAGTGTATCTTGCCTACTGGCTTGTTATGGGTGCCTATTTGCTGAAGAATTATTGGAGAACTCGTGAAATTTTGTCTTGAATCAGTTTTTTGCCGTGGTAAAGTGGGGGTTATGGAGACATTATAAGTCACGGTTGCGTAGGCAATTTTGTATGCAACTGCCTCGTTTCAACTCGTTTGCACAGGGCTTCTGCACTTGCCCCCCAAAATACAACTTGAACACGTACCTTGGGCGCTGTGGGCATAACTGTATCTACTGCTACGCAACGAAATTTCCGAGTTTTAACGGCTCACCCACACCTCGAACTAAGTTGCTTGAGCAAATAGAAGCGATGGCGGCGAGCACGAAACAGAAGTTGCCCGTGATGATAAGTGACTGCACTGATCCTTATCAACCACTGGAAAGTGACCACCAAATCACCCGTAAGTGTGTTGAAGTGCTCGTTCGGCATGGTTTTCCGTTGTTGATTGTTACAAAATCTGATTTTGTGACGCGTGATGTTGATTTGTTCCTAAAAACTTCAACTGTCGTTTCGGTTACGATAACCACTCCAAACGAAGATGTAGCCAAAAAGATCGAACCAAACGCGCCGACGCCAGAGAAAAGAATTAACGCTCTCCAAAAAATTGTCGCAAAAGGGGTTTCTGCAACGGTTAGGATCGATCCAATAATACCATACGTGAACGACGATCCAAAAGAATTCGAAACCCTTGTACGCGCACTTTCTGAAGTGGGTGTGAAACAAGTTACAGTGGCCACTGTAAAGCCTGTGAGGGGGTTCTTTACAAAAATTCAGCAGCTTTTTCCCGAGAAATACGAAAAGATTGTTAAAGCATATGAAGACGGCAAATGGATCGTGGGTTACAAATACTTGGCTACCGAGAAAAGGAAAACCATCATCCGCAGATTACGCACGGTTGTTCTCGAGCATGGTTTGGAATTTGCCGCTTGTCGGGAAGGTTTCCCTGAATACAACACGATCACATGTGACGGCGCAGCCTACTGCACTCGCGCCTTATCCCTTTATAAGCAAGTTAACTTCTAGTTAGCAGACAATACATCAAGACAAAAGATCATCTTGACACGGAGTCTAGTGCATGTTTTTTCTAGAAGTTTGTTTGAATAGGGTTTTATAGGAGAATGTGCATTGTATTTTCCGCTTTAAACAACAGACAAGAACAAGGAACGTAGGAAACATGAGCCAAGAAAGAGATCCAAACACGATATACATCGGTCGTAAACCCCCGATGAACTACGTCATGGCGGTCATCGCCTGCTTCAACAACAACGCAGAGAAAGTGACTTTGAAAGCCAGAGGACAAGCCATAAGCACCGCCGTGGACGTGGCCGAAGTTATTCGCCGAAAATTCCTCAAAGACGTCAGCATCGACCAAATCGCCATCGGCACTGAGGAAATCACCCCCCAGGAAGGCGGAAATCCGAGAAAAGTCTCCACCATGGAGATTACTCTCAAACAATAGACGCAAGCTACTAGCGACTAAAACCGCCATCCGAAACTTTTTCTCTTTTTGTTTTTATCAAACCCAATCCTCCAAACAGACCCCTGACTGTTACATTCGGCTCTGAACACGCCACGAAAACGATGAATACTTATTGGTCCACATTACCTTTCGCGCCTTTTCGGTATTCGCGCGTTTACACAAAAAGAACATTAACTTATGGCAAGAAGTAACGTCGCACTCCAACATCTCTGCAAGTTTACTGCAGAAACCATCTGAAACAACGGACTAGCAGACTTTCCACGACTAATAACGCCAAGTGGTGGGCCGGGCCGGACTTGAACCAGCGACCTTTGGCTCGTAAAGCCAACGTCCAACCAAGCTAGACGACCGGCCCTTCTGCTGGTTGTGTGTATGGTAAGCGTATTGTAATATAAAGAAATTGCCGATGGACTAGCTGCTGTATCCCGAGAATGACAAAATCTTTAGGTTAGAGAACAAACTTTATGTAGAATAACAGTGGGCGGGGTTGCCCTAGCCTGGTAGGGGGCAGGCCTGCTAAGTCTGTGGTCAGAAATGGCCGCGTGGGTTCAAATCCCACACCCCGCGCCAATTCCTTATTAGAATTTCATAGTGGATGTTTTGAAGGAATTTAAGCGCGAGTCTAGTAGGAGTTAACCGACTATTATTCATCGAAGTGCAAGGTAATATAAGGTGCGGTGGGTGTTGAACCGCATAGTTTATGTAAAGCAGCGTCTCACTCTGCATTTATGATTTCGGTCATAGGCGCCGGGAAAGTCGGGAGTGCAGCTGCGTTTGATATTCTGAGGTTTCGGATCAGCGACATCGTTCTGGTCGACATTGCAGAGAACCTAGCTAAGGGCGAAGCCTTGGACATGATGCAGGCGGCTCCAGCGATAGAGTTTGACGGGAAGATTAGAGGAACCAGCGACTACAGCGAAATAGAGGGTTCAGAGCTTGTCATTGTTACGGCGGGGCAAGCGCGGCAGCCTAGCATGAGCCGGGTTGACCTTGCAGAAAAAAATGCGAAGATAGTCCAGTCTGTGGTGAAGGAGGTTGTGAAGTACTGCCCGGATTGCAAGCTTATGATGGTGACGAACCCTGTTGATGTCATGACGTACGTGGCTTACAAAGAATCCGGGTTTGAAAGAAACAGAGTTTTCGGGATGGGCAACATCTTGGACACGCTGCGGTTTAGGTCGTACATGGCGCTGGAACTTGGAGTTTCAAGAGAAGACATCCGTGGTCTGGTAATCGGGGAACATGGAGACACGATGGTGCCCCTAGTGAGGTATGCTTCTGTTTCAGGCATCCCAATAACCGAGCTACTTACAAGGGAACAGGTTGAAAAAATCGTCTCCTTGACGAAAAGTTCAGGCTCGGACGTGATAAAGCTTAAGGGCGCCACAACCTATGCGCCCGGCGTGGTCATTGCTATTATGGCGGATGCCGTGTTGAGGGGCAGGAACAGGGTTATGAGTGTTTCCACGTTTCTACAGGGTGAATACGGTGTTTCTGACGTCTCGATCGGTGTGCCATGCGTCCTCGGAAAGAACGGTGTTGAGAAAATTCTGGAGCTTAATCTTGACGCAAAGACGAAGAGGGAGTTCGAGAAGTCAGTGGCTTCGGTGAAAGAAGCGACTAAGAAGACGTACAAACCAGCATAAGATTCACAGCACCTGTACAGCTGGCTTCGGAGTTAGGCGTAAACGACAATACGCGAAAATGATATTACCGTGTCCTTCCAAATATTCCGCTATGAATTCGCTTGGTTCGAGAGTTGCGGGAACAGTAATCGTCGGCGTCGGTTGGCTGGCTTTTGTGATACTTTGGTTGGCTTTCTTCGCGGGCAATTACGACTTTTGGCAAAACCTCGCCGTGTTTCTGGTCTCCGTGATCGTCGGGATAGGCGCAATCGCCGCTATGTGGATTAAATGGGCGCTTGGGTAACCGGAAAGTTGAAACAACGGAGTACGAAGAGTATGGTCTACCACGTAAGGCGCAGGGACAAAGAAATCACTGATCAGAAAACTCTTAGACGAATATTGAAAACCGTGCAGTACATGACCGTTGCCATGGCACGTGAGAATAGTCCCTACCTCGTCTCGCTCAGTTGTGGTTATGATGAAGAACGCCACTGTATCTATTTTCACTGCGCCGACGAAGGCAAAAAACTCGACTTCCTAAAAACAAACAACAGCGTCTGGGGACAGGCGCTTTTAGATTATAGCTACGAGCACGGCGAATGCGACCACCAATACGCCTCAGTGCATTTTTCGGGTAAAGTAACTTTTGTTCAAAACCTCGAAGAAAAAGTCCACGCGATAAAATGCATGATAAAACAATTGGACAAAAACCCAGAAAAACTCATTGAAAGGCTCGAGCCTGGAAAACTGGAAAAACTAAAATCGACGATGATTGGCAGAATCGACGTGGAATATATGAGCGGCAAAAAGTCCGAAAAAATAAAGGTATAACCAAGTGAAGCCTTTGTCTTTTATTTTTGAACGCTTATAAATGCTGTTCTCGTAGTAATTGGTTGGAGAAAGTCTCCGTGAAGGCTCTGAAAAAGAAGAATATTAAAAAGAAGAAGAAGCACGAAGAGAAGAGAGGTTATTAATTAATCTCATGTTCTGTCGTGCAAGAGTCTGCTTTGATTCGTGAGTGCTAGTGGAGATCGTCTGTTTTGAATAGTTTTATATTTATCAAATAATGATTCTTTAATTAAAATGACGGCGGGAGGTGAAAACTAGTATGGCTAAAAAAGGTTCGAAGTACAAGTGTGAGGAATGTGGAGTTGTTGTGGTTGTTGATAACCCGTGCGCTTGTGCCCCTTGCGACCTTATATGCTGTGGTGTTCCGATGAAAGAGGTGAAGCCGGAAGCGGCAAAGAAAGTCAAAAAGTAAGCGGGTATTTTGCTGTGCGACTTTGGGATTTTTCGTGTTCTATCTTTTCTTTGTCTGTCTTAGCATTTTCACGTAGTCTACGAGTTTGTATCCCTGTTTTGTTTCAAACTTTGCATCGTAGTACTCGTAAAGCCGCTTCGCGATGAGGTTTTCTATCACGAATGCACCCGAGGAAAGAAACGCTTCCAAAGCCGCGGCGAAGGTGTCGAGGTTGTTTCCGATTTCTTGGGGTTTGATTCCGTAACGTGACTCGATGAAGTCGTAGATTATTTTTGCGGCGGGTTCGGAGAAAAATTCTTTCAGTGATTCGTCTGCGATTTCAGTGAAGGCTTCTTCAAAGCCTTTTGCCATTTTTTTGCCTTCCTCTCTCTGTGAGTGTTGTGGTATCGTGGTTGACGCTATTTTACGTTTTTGGTTGTTGTGGATTAGTAAAGTTTTAAACCTTCAAAGGTATCAAACTGTTTTTGCGGCGGGTCTTAGGCGGGGGGCTAGGGGTCCCCTGACGAGCCCCTAAAAAGGCTCAGACCATAAACCCTCTATAGGATGGGCCGAGAGCGGGGTTTGAGTCGCCTAAGAGCGCTTGGTCTGCTGTCCTCTGACCATGAATATCCGTCCTTCGGGGCTGGTGGTCGTGGAGCGGCTTCCGTAGGGAAGCATGTTTCCATGTTTACCAGGCGAACCTGGCCAGGCCCGGGAGGGAGCAACCTAAGTCTGGACGTTCAGCGCTCGAAGGGGTGCGGGTACGAGTAAAGAGGCGGTCTGGCTATGCGAATACTGAGTGACGAAACCCTGTGACCCGCCGCTTTCTTGACTTAAGTGGCGTAGGCTCGACTTTTCTTAGAAAAAAGTTTAAAAAGTAGACACTTTGCAA
>JAWBOF010000093.1:0-5871 GCA_038826685.1 Bathyarchaeia archaeon | reverse complement strand
AAGTGGTGCTTTCAAAGAAAGCGGTGAGAAACGTTCAGAAAAGCAGAAAAGTCTTGGAAGAATTTGTTAAAAAAAAGAAGATTATCTATGGTGTGACCACGGGTTTCGGCGCGCTGGGCAACGTGACAATTTCTGCAGACGATGTTGAAGATTTGCAGGTCAACTTAATTCGCAGCCACTCTGCATGCGTCGGAAAGCACATGGAACGAGAAGCCGTACGAGCGTTAATGCTACTACGCGCGAATACTTTGGCAAAGGGCTATTCGGGAGTTAGGCTGGAAACTTTGGAGACGCTCATTCAAATGTTGAATAAAGGAGTACACCCCGTCATCCCGGAGAAAGGCTCAGTGGGCGCAAGCGGCGACCTTGGACCGTTGTCGCATATGGTTTTGGTTATGATGGGCGAGGGCGAAGCCGAGTTCAAGGGAAAAATTATGAAGGGGCGGGAGGCGCTGAAAGAGGCTAAAATTCGACCAGTCAAACTTGACTTCAAGGAAGGCGTTGCACTCAACAACGGCACACAAATGATGACCGCCCTCGCTGCACTCGCAGTTTTTGATGCAGAAATTCTTCTTAAAACCGCTGAAGCCGCGGCTGCCTTGAGCCTCGAAGCCCTTAACGGAATCCTCGACGCCTTCGACGAACGAATCCACACTGCACGCCCACATGAAGGACAAAGAGCAACCGCGCGAAACATGCGGCTTCTGACTGCCGAAAGCCGCTTGATCCTTTCAGGCGAAGAAGCGATGAAAAAAGGCTTGCACCCGCAAGATCCGTATTCTCTACGATGCGTGCCACAAGTGATTGGCGCGGTGCGTGACGCTGTTGCTTATGCAAGAAGAGTTGTAAAAGTGGAGATTAATTCAGCAACTGACAATCCGCTTATTTTCGCCAACGACAATTCTTGTCTTTCTGGGGGAAACTTTCACGGTCAACCCGTCGCGATGGCGATGGATTTTTTGGCGGCGGCGTTGACTGTTTTGGGCAACATTTCAGAACGACGTATAGCGAGGCTTATTGACGAAAACCTCAACCGGGGCTTGCCGCAATTCTTGGTGCATAAAGACGTGAAAAAAGGGCTGCATAGTGGTTTAATGTATGCACAGTACACTGCAGCAGCGTTGGCTTCGGAGAACAAGTCCCTATCGCACCCTGCAAGTACGGATTCAATCCCGACGTCGGCCAATTTTGAAGACTTTGTAAGTATGGGGCCGATTGCTGCGAGAAAAACCCGAGCAGTCTTGGAAAACGTCGAGTACATCATTGCCATCGAGTTGCTCTGCGCTGCGCAAGCAGTTGACTTTCGAGGACCAGAAAAGCTGGGAAAGGGCACAAGGGCGGTTTATGAATTATTGCGGAAACACGCGCCAATCTTGAAAGAAGATAGGGTCTTAAGCAGGGACATTGAAACTCTAAAGGCTATTGTTCACGGGGGCGGTTTTGTGGAAGCCGTAAGAGCCGTTGTGAGCGATTTTGGGTAGCGTTTAGGCGACTGCTTCTTTCTCGAGTTCTTTCAGTGCTCTTAAGCGTTTGACAATGTTCGGGTGCGTTGAGAGTGCCTCTTGGATTCTATCGAGAGTTGTTATTTCTCTTTGCATTACTCTTTCAACCAGTTCACTGTCTTGCATGCGTGAAAGTTGTCTCGCGTCTGCGGATGAGGTGTCTGGGTCGGAGATGAATAGGGCTTTGAACGAGTTCAGTTGGTTGCTACTCATCCCTCTTCGAGTGCGACGCATCCTTTCAGTCGTGCTTACTATCTTTGCCAAGCCTTCTCTGAGTTTACGCGGGCCTTCTTCTACGATTGATGCGCTGTGGCGGTCGGCGTAGTATTCTCTTGTCCTGCTTAGTTGCAACGTAAAAAGCGTGAGTATCCAATAGATTGCCATGGCTGCGAGACCTATGACGGCTGTTCCGCTTTCATTCCGGTCGCTCCGCCGGTACATCGAGGAAAGCAGCATAGAAAAGCCGATATAGTAAAATATCGCTGGAAGTATCGAGACGAACATCATAACTTGCACGTCGCGATGTTTCAAGTGGCCAAGTTCATGACCAATTACTGCCTCAACCTCTTCATCGTCCAAGGTTGATAAAAGCTCCGACGTAACCGCAACACGTTTGCCAGCAATGGGTGAACCATAAGCAAAAGCATTCGGAACCGGCATGTTCGCAATCATAACGCGTGGCATTTTTATGCCGCTTTTCATGCTAAGCCTTTCCACCATGCTGTAAAGTTTTGGGTTTTCGTTTGGTTTGACTTCTTTAACCCTGTAGAGGCCGTCAATGAGGTAGGGTGCAATCAGCCACTGGGCAAGGTTAAAGATAACAACGAAGAGAATCACTGTTGTAACGTCAAAAGCGCCGAGAAGAGACAAAATCACCGCTAAGAACAGTGTGGAAAGACCTATTATTATCGCTAACGTCCCAACGATAGACGCTCTTAATTTCCAAACACTCATCATTTTTAATCTCGAAAGTCATGCCTTAATGCGGAGGCTTATAAATCTTTACCCTTTTCAATCATTTCTCTAACTTCTTGCACCTTTTGTTGAACGGTCTTCGCCAATTTTTCTGAAACGTACCCTTTATTGACTGCTTTTTCTAGTTTCGCTTCATCTACAATTTTAATCACGCCGCCCGGCAAAACGCAAACGTCTACTTCCAAATCCACGTATCTAACGCAGTGAGGGTACAGTTCGATCGGCGTGTTCAGATTCACGTAGCACCCCTTGTATTTTCCGTCTTTAGAGAAGTACTTTGTTTGAAAGTACCATTCGCCCAGTTTTGCCCTAGTAATCGCCACGTCACCGACTTCTTTCTTAACGTCTAAGCCGTCGTAAATACCTTCCTTGGAGAAGATTCTACGCAAACAAACAACATTGTCATCCAAGAGTTCCACACTGGCCTTTCCCAGGTAGAAAACCAAGCCCGACGTTTTCACATGCTCGATTTCAATCGTGGCGCCCGTGAAGGGAAACTCTGCTTCAACCTGTTGCTTGAATAACGCTTCAACCTCATCCTTGGGCTTTCCCTTCTCCAGCAAAGCCTCAGCCATCTCCAAATTAGACGCAATTTTTCCCCCACAAACTTTATAATAATGATGCAAAGGCAAAGTCGAACACACCTTAGCCCTGACCGCATCCAATTTTTTCTTAGACAAAGCGGGCAACTCAACATCCATGACGAACGAACCTTCCCAAAGCATCGCCGGAGCTTCGACCTGTGCTGCCCTTTGAAAAACAGCCTCTGCCGCCTCCACCAAACTCTTGACTTCATCCCTTAACTTTTCAAACGGTTGATCCGCCGCGCTGCTTCGCCAAATAACGCCCCAATCCGCTGACGAAAGTTCTCTTCCCAACTCGTAGAGTTTGGCTCTCGCGTCGGGGTCACAAATCTTCAGACTAACGCCCACCTTACCTTTCGGTATCAAAACCGCGTATTTGCCCGGAATCTCGATTATGGTGCTAAGCACGGGTTCCTTGGCGCCGATTCTTCGCCGCTTAACTTGCACGACTACTTCTCTCGACGTAATTCCCGTCTTTTCTTTTTCAGGCACCCTGCCAACCGTCACGCCGATGTCGATTAGAATTGAACGAGTTGGAATGTCAACTCCCCGCAACAAGCCTTTGTAGATGCCGTCCACGCTTACTGGCCATTTCCTCACTATTACATCGTCGAGGTTGGATTGCAAAACGTCCCTAAGCCTGTCTGTTGCCTCTCGGCTTCCCATGGTGCGGATTCCGTGACGGTCGTAACGGTCTTCGATTGTAATGTCGGGCGCGGCATCCTCATCCTCTAACCCAAGCCTCTCCTTGCAAGCAGCCGAGGGTGCAACAATATCGAACCCGTTGTCCAGCAAAAGTTTTGTCAGGGCTGTTGAGTAAACGCCCCTGATTCTCGCCTTCGCCAACTCTTTAAACTTCCCTCGTTAACTGGTCTCTTTTCTGATCTTGTAAAGATAGCCTACCACGGTTACGCTGAACTCGACGTTTAAGAGTTCCTGCGCCACCCAAATATTTGTGTCCAAGTGAGGCGTCATGGAACGAGTAAGGTACACGGACTCGTCCTTAGCCAACGCTACGTAAGGCACGAGAAGATCCGCAAGATGCACGTCAACTGTCGCTTGAGCGTCGATTTCTAAAGCCAAATTCTCCGCGGCTTCTCTACCAACAATTTCGCTGGGTTTACCCAACTCGCCGATGGCGTCGCCGCCTAAAATCACGCCCGTATCCGTCGTCGCCCACAAAACAATAGAACTACCTTTCTGCGCCGGGTTCGATTGGTCGTTAATCACTTGAATCTGCGGTTCAAGGTGACGCATCCTTAAAATGTCATTCGCTGCCTTCGCTTGCCGCGCAGCAACATTCTTCTCGGCTAAGAAGGTGCAAACTGAAAGCCCCCCGACAGACTTTACGTTTCCAAATTCCTCCAGCCTCAGCGGAGTGAACTTTCGACAAGGTTGGACTTCGAGATAAACTTCGCCCATACCTTTTGGATAGTATCCATACTTGACTATTGTGATTTTCGCGGTTAAACCCATCCTCTTAAGCACTGGCAAGAGCACATAGCGCAGATAATTGATCGTGGGCGAATGCATCACGTCCGTGCCGCCCTTGGAGATGTGTACTTTCACGGGTTTCTCTGCGTAAGCACAAATCGGCAAAATCGTCATAATAAGCATGGGGATGCTGCCCGCGGTTCCGATTTGGGCTTCGATTTCACCACCAATAATCTCGTTTGGTCTATACCAGAGTTCGCGAGATCCCACTGTGGCGCCTTCTATCTCGGCGTTGCAGATTTTTGCGGCGGTTAACACGGCTTCAAGATGTTGAGGCCGAAGTCCGGGCGAAGTTCGTTTTGCGCGAATATTGTAAATGTGGAGGGGT
This sequence comes from Bathyarchaeia archaeon, assembly GCA_038826685.1. GTDB lineage: Archaea > Thermoproteota > Bathyarchaeia > Bathyarchaeales > SOJC01 > JABFQO01. The sequence continues at coordinate 988 of JAWBOF010000093.1, read as the reverse complement.
TCGTTGAGGATGCTTGCCAATGCTATGGCTAGTCTTAGGATTGTGCCGCTCCCGCTCTTTATGCTGCCGTCGACTTCGAACATGGTCGTTTCTCCTGTTTCTGCTGAATTTTTATGCTTATGGGATTATTCTGCATTGCGATAAAAAGAATAAAATATGAGTCTAAAGCGAATATGTAGAGTGAGGTTCTCGTTATGAGCGAAAAGCCAGATGTGGAAGAACTTTTGCGACGGCTCGACGAAATGTTGATTATCTTGCGAGGAGTCCTTGGCGACCTTCAAGAAATCGTCACTCTGCTCAGATCGATGGGCCCGCCGTCCACTAAACCCACGGTACCTTCGCCGCCAAAACCCGTGACCGTGCCTACGCCTACACCAGCGCCCGGAATGCGCGGTATTCCTGAGGTGAAAAGGATGTTTCCCAGCGATTTGGAGGAGTTGTTGAACTTTAATGAAAAAGAAAATTACATTATAATAAAACCACGCCAGTACTTGGGGTCGGACAATTTCGCAAAAATCGCTTCGATTATAAGAGGTGCGGGTGGCGAGTACATAAGCGCTGGAAAAGATTCGCATTTCAGAATTCCAAAGGAAATTCGTTGAGAACGGGTTTTCTTCAGAAACGGATCCTAAAATCTTGGAATTCGCCTACGAATTTCTCCAGCGTTACTTCGACGTTTGTTACTTTTGCGTATGGTGGTCCTTTTCGGCAGAATTCTACGAGTTTTTCTACGTCCTCTTGCTCGCCCTCGAAAACTGCTTCTACTCTGCCGTCGTGTGTGTTGCGTACCCACCCCGTCACTTTGTATTTAATTGCTTGTCGGCGGGTTTCGTCTCGGAAAAAGACGCCTTGCACTCTTCCGCTTACGAAAACGTGGACTCTAGTTTTCAAGGGTTCTCGCCTTTCTCAATCTCCAATATACGCTATTGGCAAAAATGAAAGTTTTTCCGCGAATAGTTTCACTCAACTCTCTCCGCTCTCTTTTGTG
>JAWBOF010000092.1:0-5914 GCA_038826685.1 Bathyarchaeia archaeon | reverse complement strand
GAGGGTTAAGCCGTGTTTTCGCATGTAGTCTTTAGCGTCTTTCCATTTGCCTTTTCCCATGTAGAGCAGGAACAAGCAGTCGATGGCGTGGTCTTTTTCGAGCATCCGTTTTATCGGCGAAAGTTGTGGGTTGGTGAGGATTTTCGTTACTCTTTCTTCTGACAATTACTGCACCTACAGTGTTCTCTGATATTTGTTCTTGGCGCTTTTAAAATTTAACCTCTATTACGATACGTGACATATATCTGGAGACGTCACCCACAAGATTTTGAAAATCCCTTGTATTTCATTATTTAACCGTTAAATATTCTGTTTTACATTTACTTGTTGGGTTGATGTTGTTATGGTTGAGGTAAGAATTCGCAAAGTCATTTTGCTGATTTTGGGTTTTGTGATGATTGCCGCGTTCCAAGTTGGGCCTGTCTTTGCAGACGTGCCTAACGTGCTGAGCATAGTGCCTTGGACTAGCGGGACTGACACCATTCTCAACATCACGGTGAGGCATGCTTCGCCAACATCCGTCCATTTTGTAAACAGGGTTGAAGTCGAGGTCAACGGAACCGTCCAGACAATAAATTTGTCGTGGCCGCCAGTTCAAACCAATCCTTTCATCGTGCAACATAATCTGGGCCAAATTGTGGGCATAGTTAATGTGCGGGCAAGGCCGAACTGTAACGTTCATGGGAATGGTGGTGACACGAATTGGTTTGGGCCCGTGGAAGTTCCGGAGTTCTTAGCAGTTCAGTTACTTGCTGTTTTAGCGGTTATTTCGGCTCTGCTTTTGTTTCTGCGTCCAAAGATGCGGGGCGTACAGAATTCGTTCAAAACTTAATGCGTGTTTCTATTTAGCATCCTTTTTGACAGCAAGGCTTTTAGACGAACCCTTAGAAAGATATTTGGTTGGTGTGAATGTGGGCTTTTTTAATCCGAACGCCTCGTTTTTAGCCGACGTGAGCTTGATCCTACAAATCGCGGTTTTGGTTTTCATCTTTCTTGCTATGAGGGCAAAGAGAAAAAAAGACTATAAAGCGCATGGTTGGCTGATGGTTGTGGCCGTGGCGTTGCATACGGTTACGATACTGGTGGTGATGTTGCCCTCTTTGCAGAGTATGGGAGGTATTTTTGAGAACGTGTACAACCGTTTTGCGGCGGTTACGATTATTCATTTCGTCGTTGGGGGCGTAGCTGAAATTTTGGGGTTATTCCTTGTCGGCGTGTGGGCTTTTTCCCGAAACACCAGCGATTGTTTTAAGAAAAAGCAGCTTATGCGGGTTACGATTGTTCTGTGGTTGATTGGGTTGGTTTTGGGCATATATGTTTACATCATGCTCTACGTGCCAACGCTCGTATACTAAGCACGGCTTAGGGTCTCTGAGTAAGAAGGCACACGCGTCTTTAGTCTAGTATTGTTTTTGCATAGCACTATGTACGGTGGAATGCTTCAGTTTCCGTGTGCGCTCAGCAGTGGTCTAGACTTTTCTATTAGGCTCCAAACATACCTTAAACATGAACAGATAATTTGTGGTTCGTCTGGGTTTGTTGTGTGGAGTTTAGAGGGTTAGTAGTAGTGGTGTGATTAGCAGCGCTGTCATGTTTGTGAGTTTCATGAATATGTTTAGTGAGGGTCCTACTACGTCTTTTAAGGGGTCGCCGACCGTGTCGCCTATTACTGCTGCCATGTGTGTGGGCGTTCCTTTCATCCAGAATTTTTGTTCAATGTTCTTTTTTGTGTTGTCCCAGATGCCGCCGCCGAAGGTAAAGAAGGGCGACAATAACGCTGATGCACTAAGTCCGCCTAAAAGCATGGCGCCTAACGCAAATTTTCCAAGCAGCAACCCAACTGCGATAGGACCTATGACGGCGAGCAGTGCCGGTGCAACCATCTGTTTGAGTGCGTTTTTTGTGGCGATGTCGACGCATCGGGCATAATCGGGTTTTGTTTTGCCTTCCATGATTTCTGGTTTTTCTCGGAATTGGTGTCTAACTTCGTCTACTACTTTGTAAGCAGTTTTCCCAGTAGCTCGGATTGCCAAAGAAGAAAACAAGAACGGAAAGGCAGCGCCCAGCAATAGCCCAGTGATGATGGTTGGTTCTAGTAAACCTAGGTTGACCTTGTCTAGTCCCACCATCTTGCCGTAGGTGATGAAGATAACGACGGTCGAGAACGTGCCTGATGCTGAGGCGAAGGCTTTCGTATAAGCCTTAGTCGTGTTTCCCATGGCATCAAGTTCTTCTAGTGTTCCTCCGTTTCTTGTGCCAGTCATTTGCGCTATACCCGCGGCGTTGTCGCTTATGGGGCCAAACGTGTCGCTTGACATTATAATGCCGATAGCGAGGTCGGTTCCGATGTTTGCGCCGACGATTCCGTAAACTGAGCCGCCCGTTATGTTGTAAGCAAACAGAATTGTTGCCAATACAAATAGAAATGGCAAGAAGGGGCTTTGAAAGGCATAAGACAAGCCTGTCAAAATGTTGAGGGCGGGTCCACGTGCGGAGGATTCAGTCATCTTTCTGATCGGTCTGCTGTTGATTCCCATGTAGTATTGCACGGCTATGCCCACGGCTAGGCTTGCAGCCAAACCGCATACAACGGCAAGGAATATGGTTATATCGTTAAGCAACGTCATGGTGGAGACAAACGCGCCTATCACACAGAAAATGGCGGTGATGAGGAGCCCAATGTTGAACGACCTAATTGGCTTCATTTTTTTCCATCCTCGTGTAACAAAAACTCCCGCCATCGTCGCCAAAATTCCCGAAGCACCAAGCACAAGGGGATACATGAAAGCGTTCATTCCTAACGGGGCTAGGAGTAACGCGCCGAGAATCATGGCGGTTACGTAATCGTCACTTATTGACTCGAAAAGATCTGAGCCTCTACCGGCGCAGTCACCTACATTGTCTCCGACCAAATCGGCGATTACTGCAGGATTTCGCGGGTCGTCTTCTGGAATACGTTGCTCAATCTTGCCCACCAAGTCTGCTCCGATGTCTGCAGCTTTTGTGAATATGCCCCCTCCTAATTGAGCAAATAATGCTGCTAAACTTGCACCGAAACCGAAGCCTATCAACGGGGTATGGTCTTGGAAGAGTATGTAGAGTACGCAGATGCCTATTAGGCTGAGACTGACAACTGAAAGCCCCATAACAGCGCCGCCTTTGAACGCTAATGTAAAGGCTTTGGTCGAAGATGTCCTCGCAGCGTTGGCAGTTCTCACGTTCGCTTTTACTGCAACCCGCAAACCGATATAAGCAGCTAACAGAGAAAGCGTAGCGCCAAACAAGAAAGCCACGGCGAGCCTAAAATCTTGAAAGAACAGAACAATTGGAATAAGTGTTAGGGCGACAAAATACGCGATGGTTTTGTATTGTCGTCTAATAAACGCTTTAGCGCCTTCCTCGATGTACCCCGCGATTTTGTCCATCTCGGGCGTGCCAGAGGGTTCCTTGATTATGGACCAGGCTAAGTAAGCGACGACAAGCATCGCGAAGGCTCCAACTGCCAACGAAAGCCATGTTAGGTCCATTTTCTTTCACCAGGTCCCTTCTCCTTCCTTTTTTAGAGGGGTTGGTTTACGATTAAAACCTTCATCAAAAGCACTATGCTTGCTTATAAACCTAACACTATCTTACGTTCTTATGAAAAATCTTAAAAGGTCATAGCTACCCAAAACATGTTATAACCTAAAAGAAGAGGGATTGCATGCCTGTCAACTTAGACTGGATGATTATATCCATCATCGTGAACACTATCATAATTTCGCCGGTTCTTTGGCTTTCAGGCAGAGCGCTTGTCGGAAAAGAAAAGGCAAAATTCACCGACGCCGTGGGCATCGTGGTTTTAGGCACGGTTATCGGCACGATTTTCGGAGCCTTCTTCACGGGCATCATCGCATCCATCATACAATTGATAATTTGGCTGGCTTTGGTCAAACACTTCTTCGACTGCGGATGGCTGATGGCGCTGGCTATAAGCATAATAGCCGTAATAATTTTCGCTGTCATAATCATAATCCTCGGCATCATCGGCATAGTGATCTGGGCTCTTTGGTTCTAGTCTTTGACGACTCAAACTCTCTTTTTTTCTTGAACAAACCCTCAAATACTATTTTTTTTCTTCGGGTTCCACGTGAATCGTGACTGTGGAATCGCCGAATTTTTTGGCGATTTTGTGTTCAATTTTAGCCGTTAAGTCGTGTGCTTCTTGGAGAGTCATGCTGTCTCGAACGGTCACCGTGGTTTCTATGTAGGATTTCTGCCCGACACGGCGAACTTTTAACTCCTTACAGCACGATATGCCCTTCTCGTTTTCAATTTCGAACCTTATTTTTTCAGCAAAATCTTTCGGAACAGCGTCGCTAAGGTCTAAGTAGCTACTTTTCAAGAGTTTGACGCTGAGGTAAACAAGAGAACCGCTAAGGATTATGGACGCTACGGCGTCTGCTTGAAGATAATCTGTCAACACAGCTAACCCGAACCCTAACAACGCAATAACGGTAGACGCGAAATCTGCAAGTGCGTGGAAGAATGAAGCCTTTATCGTGACAGAGTTTTCATTTTTGTTCAAAAGTGCTTTCCGCGCGATAGTCATTCGGAAAACGTCGATGCCCAGAGTGTAGAAAACCGCAACAAACCCCACGATTTCGGGATGAACGTGTGCTACTTCGCCCATCAACCTCAACGCCGCCTCTCTAAGGATAAGCGCAGCTAAAGCCAAAAGCGATATTCCTCCGAATAATCCGCCGATGGACTCGATTTTAGCGTGACCATACAGGTGTTCTTCGTCGGGCGGCTTCAGCGCCATTCTCGTGGTTAGGAAGAGGATAAGCATCGTTACCGAGTCAAAAAGTGCGTGAGCAGCGTCGCTTAGGATGGCAAGACTGTTGACGACGACGCCGATAAAACCTTCGATAAAGACCACGCTGAGTATGGCTATGAACGAAAGTTGAAGGGCCCTGATCTTTTCCATAAACTCCGCCAGAGAAAAAATGTTTCATGTAAAAGTCCGATTTAAGGATTTGTGCATGATAACCTTTTTGTTCAGGAACACCGAAAGATGGAATGATACAGGTGCTGTGAAATTGCGTTTGGTTCCCATCGGGAAAATCCTCGAAGGAAAATACACAAACAAAACCGTAAGCATCCGCGGCTGGGTCTACCGCAAACGAGAGGGCAAAGACATAATCTTCATCCTCATGCGGGACGCTACTGGAGTTATTCAATGCACCTTCAGAAAAGACGCCGAGTCATGGGAAGACGCCGAAAAAACCACGATCGAGTCTTCAGCCACGTTAACTGGAACAGTGAAAGAGGACAAAAGAGCGCCGGGCGGTTACGAAATCAGCGGCGAAAACCTTTCCATCATCGGCCTAGCGGAAACTTTCCCCATTGCCAAAGACCAAAGCGAAGAATTCCTCCGTGACGTGCGTCACCTTTGGCTTCGAAGCCGCAAAATGAACCTTGTCATGCGCGTGAGGGACGAGGTTCTTTGGAGCGTTCACGAATGCTTTAGGAAAAAGGGTTTTGTCGAAGTCTCGCCGCCTATGTTTATTTCCAGCGCGTGCGAAGGCGGTTCTACGCTGTTTGGCTTGAAGTATTTTGACCAAGATCTATTCTTAACGCAAAGTGCGCAGTTGTATCTTGAGGCGTTGATTTATTCTTTGGAGAAAGTGTACTGTGTGGCGCCGTCTTTTCGGGCTGAGAAAAGCCGCACTATTAGGCATTTGACTGAGTATTGGCATGTGGAGCCTGAGCAAGCGTTTGCGGATGTGGATGGTATGATGCGTTGGGAGGAAGATTTGGTGAGTTACGTTTGCCAAAAGGTCGCCCGAAAATGCAGAAAAGAACTCGTGGAATTGGGGCTAGACCCTGCCGAACTTGCGCGTGTCAAGCCGCCGTTTTCCCGTGTAACCTA
>JAWBOF010000091.1:0-5952 GCA_038826685.1 Bathyarchaeia archaeon | reverse complement strand
GGTTGCGATTTTGTAATCTGTATTGGGAATAAGTGTGGGTTGGTTTCTGGTTTTTCTCGGGGTGTGCGTGTTTCTCGTCGCTGGGCTAGACCCTCTTCCATATATGATCCAATTAGGCTCCAAATATGCCCCAAATATGATGGTGAAAAAGTCACTTTTGAGGAGTTGAAGATAAGACGCTAATGTTCTTAGATGTTATGTAGTTTTTGTCGTTAAAAGAGTTTAGGAAGTAGTATGTGGGAATTTCGAGTTGTTAGGTTTTTGTTTACTAAGTTGGCGAGTAAACGTTTTTCATAAAAATAAAGAGGAAATTTTTTAGTTTATCTTACTTTTCTTAGGGCTGTCTCTGCGGCGAATACCATGGGTTCCCATGTTTCGCATAATGGTGGTGTATAAGCTGTGTCGGCTTTTACTAGTTCTCTCAGTGTCATTTGTTTTTGAATTGCGAATGATAGGGCGTTGATTCGTTGCGTAACGTCTTCGCCGCCGACGATTTGGCCGCCGATGAGCATTTCTGATTCCTTGTCGAACACTAGCTTAATTTTGATCGGTAAAGCGCCAGGGTAATAGTCTGCTCTTGTTTTCGATGTGACGGTTCCGACAAGCGGCGTAATTCCATTCTTGCTCGCCATTGCCTCAGTTAGTCCTGTGGCGCCGCTTTCTAGGTCGAACATTCTTGATGTGCACGAACCGAGTGCGCCTGGGAACACCGAATAACCGCCTGCGGCGTTAGTGCCTGCAACTTTTCCATGTCTAACTGCGATTGTTCCGAGTTGGTACAGAACTGGGCGGTGAGTGATTATGCTTACGGTTTCTGCGCAGTCTCCAGCGGCGTATATGTCTTTGACGTTTGTTTCCATCCGCATGTTCGTCAATATGCCCTTGTAATAGCCCAAAGCAATTCCAGCGTCTTGGGCCAGTTGACTGTTAATCCGAATGCCTGTGGCTACGACTAGAATGTCTGCGGGAATCTGTTCGTCGCCGACAACCACGCCCGTAACCTTTTCGTTGCCGAGGACTTCGCTGACGCCTTTGCCGACGATTATTCTTAGCCCCTTTTCTTCGAGCTTCGTTTGAACGATATTCGCCATGTCTGCATCAAGCATGGCTGGAAGCGTCTGCGGTAAGAGTTCTACTACCGTGGCTTTCAACCCGCGTTCTACAAAGGCCACGCCCATTTCCAAGCCGATTAAGCCCGCGCCGATGACAACGGCATTTTTTGCGCCAGCCCTTATCGCGGCGTCGATCATCTCGCCGTCTTCCAGTGAGCGAACGACGAATACGCCTTGTTTTTCTTTGCCTTTTATCGGTGGCACGAAAGGCGAGGCACCCGTGGCGAGGATTAGGCTGTCGTAGGGAAGGGTTTCGGTTTTTCCGTTTTTGTCGATTGTTTCAATGGTTTTAGCGTCTTTATTGATGTGTGTGACTGTGGTCTCGGTTTTTAGGTTAAGCTTCATCATCTTATAAAACGTGGGTGGATACACAATTAAGTCGTCAAACCGTGGAATGTGTCCACCGATAACGAAGGGTATCCCGCAACGCGAATAGCCCACACGTCGTTCTTTGCTGATTAGAGTGATTTCCGCGGTTCTGTCAGTCTTGCGTGCAGCGGCCGCAGCGTCTACTCCTGCAGCGTGTGCACCTATGATGATGATTCGTCGTGGCATTACGTTTAACCTTCTTTCAGCATGCTCTTGTGCCACTCGACTGACTGCTGGGCGTTCATGAGATTTTTGAGTTCATCCATGTTGCTTGGCTTTATTAGGAGTAGCCAGCCTTTGTTGTATGGGTCTTGGTTTAATAGTTCTGGTTTGCTGCTTACTTCTTCGTTCACCTGTTCCACGGTGCCGCTGATTGGGGCTACAAGGTCGGACACTGATTTTACTGATTCAACCGTGCCGTATGGTTCGTTTTGCTTAACAGAAGTTCCGGCTGATGGAATCTCAACGTAAACGATTTCTCTGAGTTGTTTTTGCGCGTAGTCAGTTATTCCCACTCTAACTTTGTCGCCTTCAATCTTTGCCCATTCATAGTCTTTGCTGTAGTAGAGTCCTTCGGGGACATCGTAGCCGTTTACTTTAACCATGTCGTTTTTTCACCTCTTAGATATTAGCCATATTCTACATGCTTCTCAGTTTTAAAGATTAACCCTTGTCAGAGTAAAAATGGACTGGTAGAACAGAACGTTTAATTTTTGCCCCATACTCATACAACACACTCCTAATCAAAGGGGCAAGAATCATGGTTACAGTAAATCTTGACAAAATTTTCAACCCTAAAAGCATCGCCGTGATAGGGGCAAGCGACGAGGAAGGCACGGTTGGTTACGCGTTAATGAAGAACTTGACTGAACTTGGTTTTCAAGGCAAAGTCTACCCAATCAACATTCGCAAAAAAGAAATTCTCGGGTTAAAAGCGTATCAATCCATCGACCAACTACCAGAAACCGTCGACCTCGCCGTCATCGCCACTCCAGCAAAAACAGTCCCAGACATCGTGGAGCAGTGTGGAAAAGCGGGAATAATTGGGTTAATCATAATCTCGGCGGGTTTCAAAGAAATCGGCGCCGAGGGGAAAGCCTTAGAGGACAAGATTCTCGAATTAAAAAAGAAATACAACCTCCGCATCATCGGTCCGAACTGCTTGGGCATCATCCGTCCAAGTATTAGGCTGAATGCAACTTTTACAAACAAGATGCCTAAACCCGGCAACATAGCGTTCATTTCTCAGAGTGGCGCGTTGGGCGCGGCGATTCTGGATTGGGCGATAAGTGAGAACATCGGTTTTAGCAACTTCGTTTCAGTGGGCTCGATGATAGACGTGGCGTTCGGCGATTTGATTGATTATTTCGGCACCGACCCGAACACGCGGAGCATTTTGATGTACATTGAAGGGATAACTAACGCTCGAAAATTCATGAGCGCCGCAAGACACTTTGCAAGAACCAAGCCACTCATCGTCGTGAAGGCTGGAAAATTCGGCGAAAGCGCAAAGGCAGCCGCTTCTCACACGGGATCGTTAACGGGTGAGGACATGATTTACGACGCCGCCTTCAAGCGTGCCGGCATAGTGCGGGTAGACGAAATAGCCGATTTGTTCAACAGCGCCGAAGTATTGGGCACTCAACCCTTACCCCGAGGACCACGACTGGCCATCATCACGAACGCTGGAGGACCAGGTGTGATGGCTACGGATGCGCTTATTGCACGAGGCGGTAAATTAGCCAGCTTAAGCCCCCAAACCTTGGAGATGCTCAACAGTGTTTTGCCGCCTTATTGGAGTCGTGGAAACCCCGTTGACATTTTGGGAGACGCTAAAGCGGATAGGTATAGGGCAGTGATTGAGGCCTGTCTTAACGACGAGAACGTTGATGGAATACTCATCATCTACACCACTCAAGCCGTGGCGAACCCCACAGAAATCGCAAAAAGCATCGTCGAGTTGTGCAGGGATGTAAAGTACCGTTACAAGACCATTTTAACGTCGTTCATGGGAAAACAAGAAGTCGAAGAAGCAAACCGAATCTTCAACGAAAACAACATACCCACATACTCCACCCCTGAACAAGCCGTAAAAACGTACATGTACATGTACCAATACAAGCGTAATTTGGAACTACTTTATGAAACGCCAGCCGAGTTGCCCGTGGACAGCACACCACCAAAACGCCCACTTACAGTAATTATGCGGAATGCCGCCTTAGAAAACCGCGAAATCTTGAACGAAATGGAAGCCAAACAACTGCTGGAATACTACAATATCCCAGTGGTCAAAACATTCGTCGCTTCCTCACCGGACGAAGCGGCAAATTATGCCTCACAGATCGGCTATCCCGTCGTGCTCAAGGTTTTATCGCCTCAAATTGTGCACAAAACCAACGCCGGCGGAGTAATCCTCGACATCGGTTCCGAAACTCAACTGAGAGAAGCCTACGACACCATCATACGCAGGGCAAAAGATTACGATCCCAACGCGGAAATTCAAGGCGTCACCATTCAGCCCATGGTAAAAAGCCAAGGCGTAGAAATTATTCTAGGCGCAAAGACCGACCCGCTTTTCGGCCCAGTGATTTTGTTCGGCATGGGCGGCGTGGGCGTGGAGTTTTTCCGCGATGTTTCCATCGGGTTGCCTCCGCTAAATCAGACGTTGGCTAGACGGCTTATGGAAGAGACGAAAGTGTATAATCTGTTGAAGGGTTACCGCAACGTGCCGCCTGCGAATATACCGCTTTTAGAGGAGATTGTGGTGCGGTTCTCACAGATGCTGGTAGATTTTCCGCAGTTGAAAGAGGTGGACATCAACCCGCTGTTTATTAATGACAAGGAAGCCTTGGCTCTGGACGCGCGGGTAGTAATCGACAAGGAGCGGGTATTTGAAAAATTCGAACCGCACAAGCATCTGGTGATTAGTCCTTACCCGACTAAGTATGAGACAACGTGGAAGATGCGTGATGGACGTATGGTCATTCTGAGGCCAATTAAACCCGAGGATGAACCGTTGTGGCTGGAAATGTTCCAAAACTTCTCAGAACAGTCTATCCGCTATAGGTTCTTCCAGATAATTAAGGACACGCCACATGAAACTCGTGTACGGTACTGTAACATTGACTATGACCGTGAAATTGGCATAGTGGCAGAATTGAATGAAGATGGGCGTAGGAGAATTCTGGGTGTTGTTAGGTTAATCACCGAACCCGACGGCAAAACTGGCGAAATCGCGTTCATCGTCGCCGACCCGTGGCAAGGCTTGGGTTTAGGGTCTAAAATGGTGGATTTTATGATTGAAATTTGTAAGGATAAGAAGCTTGAGACCGTTTATGGCGTGATGTTGCCGGACAATTACCAAGCGATACGGCTTATGAAGAAGATGGGCTTTACTATTCAGTATTTGGAAGATGGCACGGTGAAGGGCACGCTGAATTTGAAAGAAGAGGAGAGGGGGATAAAGCCCGCAGCCGAAAAAACCCAAGAAGCACAGACAGAACAAATACAACAATAGCGACCTTTTCACAAAAGATAAAACTGCTTTCAAACTTTAACTCCCGTTTCCTATTTCATTAACTTATAAAAGCGTATTGATTACCCCAAGTTTTAAATACTTTATATGAATAATAGTTCATATGAACAATATTTCATGTGAGGTGAACGAATGAAACGCAACCTAAGCGAAACGTGTTCGACGTTTTTCTCAACCTTAGCAAATCCAACACGGCTCTCCATTCTGGAACTTCTTTACGAGGGACCAAAAAACGTTACCGACATCGCCAAAGCATTGAAACAAGAACAAAGCATGATTTCTCATAATCTTAGGCTTCTTGAAAGATGCAAATTCGTATTTTCTGAAAGAAGAAAGAAGGAACGGTTTTACATCTTGAATAAAGAAACCATCGAGCCACTGCTAAAAATATTCGGATACCACGCCAAAAAATACTGTCCAAAAAAAGGAAAATGCCTAACACAACAGGGGCTTAGGCGACACAGGAAAAGAACAGCTTCGGCGCCGTTGTACCTTGCCCGTCAATAAAACCATGGGAGGTGAAACGCGATGAAATCAAAAAAGAAACTGATTGAATTAATAAAAAAACAGATAGATATAGAGCGGCAGGTAGGGAAAAGTGTCGACAAACAGTTAGAAATGGTGCACGACATAGCAGCAAAATTATTGTTGACAGAGATGAAGTTCGACGCAAGAAAACACGAAACCATTCTGCAGGGAATACTGGATGTAATCTCGCACAATGACGTGAGCTTGTGGGACCACAGGATACAGTCCTACGTGGATAGGCAAATGGTGAAAAAAGAACTGGAAAAACATGTCAAGATAGAACAAGAAACTCTGAATTTGGCAAAAGAACAAATAAACCACACCGACGACGACGGCATCAAAATGTTGCTTCAGCACATACTCGAAGACGAAGACAGACACCACAACCTTCTCAAAACAATCATAAAC
>JAWBOF010000090.1:0-6028 GCA_038826685.1 Bathyarchaeia archaeon | reverse complement strand
AATGCCAAAAATCATAGTCTGTATCAAACAAGCCGTCGACGTAACCCAAATCAGAGCCGACCCATCAACAAGAAAACTAATCACCGCGGATGCCCCCCGCAAGATCAGCGACATAGACAAAAACGCACTTGAAGAAGCCATTCGCATAAAAGAAAAACAAGGCGGAGAAGTCATTGCGGTCACGATCGGCGACGAAAACGCCAAAACAGCACTCCGCGAAGCCCTCGCTATGGGCGCGGACAAAGCCTATCATCTGAATGACCCAGCGTTTCAGAACACCGACACACGGGTAACATCACTAATCCTCGCTGAGGCAGTCAGAAAAATAGGCGAATTCGACCTTCTCCTATGCGGCGAAACAACAATCGACAGCTTCACGGGAATAACCAGTCAACGCGTTGCAGAGAGACTGGGAATTCCGTTGATTATGTATGCTCGCAAGCTTAACTTGGAAAGCGGCGTGATTGTCGCAGAAAAGGTTTTGGAAGATCGCTTTGAAACCGTAAAAGCCAAGACTCCCGCCGTGGTCACCGTTGTAAAAGGAATTAACGAGCCTCGGATTCCTTCTTTAATGGCGATTATGAAGGCTTCCAAGAAAGAAATCGTTGTGTGGAATGCTGAAACTGTGGGCATCCCTAAAGAAAAGCTGGCTTCAGCCCTCGAGATTGTTGAAGTTTTGGCGCCGAAAATGGAACGCAAAAAAATCGTAATCAAAGGCGAAACTCCCGCCGAAATCGCAGAGAAACTAGTGAAGGCGCTGGTTCAAGAAGGCGTCGTGGGAAGGTGAGGTAAGAATGAGCGAATTTAAGGGCATTTGGGTTTTTTCTGAGAACCATGAATTAGCCTTGGAGTTGCTCGGCAAAGGAAGAGAACTCGCCAACAAGACGCAAACACAGTTAACCGCACTTTTGTTAGGCACGAATGTCCAAAACCTTGCACAGTCATTGATACAGCATGGCGCCGACAAAGTCGTCGTAGTTGACAAACCACAATTAAAACAATTCCAAGCAGAACCGTACCTAACCGCGTTAACGACGCTCGCAAAACAGCATTCTCCCAACATCATTCTGTTTGGCTCTACAAGGTTTGGAAAGGAACTTGCAGCACGGTTGGCAACAAGGCTTGAAACAGCATGCGTCCCAGACTGCACAAAACTAAGCTTAGACGATCAAGGAAATCTCGTAACAGAACGTATTGTGTACGGTGGCAACGCTACGGCAACGATCCGATTCCGCGTAAAACCCCAAATCGCAACCATCCCATCAAGAACCTTTGAAAAGCCTGCGCCAATTTCGGATAGGACTGGCCAGATTGAGATTGCAGAGGTTGCGTTTGAAGAGCTAAAGACCGAAATAGTGGAAATTAAGCAGTTAGAGGCTTCGCAAGTAAAAATCGAAGAAGCACGCATGGTTATCTGTGGCGGCAGAGGCATCGAGAAAAAAGAAGATTTTAAGATGCTGGATGAACTTGCACAATTGCTTGGCGGGCAAGTTGGCAACACGCGTCCTCTTGCTGAAGACCGCAAATGGTTCAGCGAATGGGTCGGTTTGTCGGGGCATAAGATCAAACCTGCACTTTACATTGGCTGCGGAGTTTCCGGCGTAATTCAACATGTTGCTGGAATTCGGGACTCTCAGGTAATTGTGGCTATAAACAAAGACTCTGAGGCGCCACTTTGTGAAGCAGCGGACTACATTGTAGTCGGCAACTTGTACGATATCCTACCGGCATTCATAGAAGCCTTAAAAAAGGAACTGAAAACCGGCGTTTCTTAGCCCAAAAGGATAATTATAATCCATTTTTTCCTCTTATAGAAAAAGGGGCAGATGTCTAAAGCGCTGTCCAACCACCGTCAACGAAAAGTGTTTGCCCCGTAACGTAGTTGGATGACGGACAAACTAAGTAAACCAGCGCTGCTTTCAAATCCACGGGTTCACCCGTTCTTCCCAATGGCGTTCGAGAAAGTATGTGGTCCAACGCTTGTTTGTTTTTGAAAACTTCTTCGGTCATTTCGCTCGGAAAGAAGCCGGGCGCGATAGCGTTGACGTTTATTTTGTGTGGTGCCCATTCTATGGCTAATGCTCTTGTTAGGTTAATCACTGCTCCTTTGGAAGCATAGTACGGCGCTGCTGGGAAAATGTCGCCTACCGCACCGTAAATGGAGGCTATGTTAACTATTTTTCCATATTTCTTTTTCATCATTTCCCGTGCGGCGGTTCGTGCACATAAGAACACGCCGGTCAAATTAACGTCTATTACTTTTTTCCATTCCTCTAACTTCATGTCAACAGATGCACTTAGCGTGGCGATTCCAGCGTTGTTAACTAAAATTTCTAGCGATCCAAAATTTTCCACAGCCGTTCTTACCATTTTGACTACTTGCTCCTCTTGGCTTACGTCGGTTTGAATCGGAATTACTTTTACTTTGTATCTTTTGGTCAAATCTTCGGCAACTTTGACGAGTTTTTCATATCTTCTAGCAGCGATTACGAGGTTCACTTCTTTTTCAGCCAACGTTTCCGCAAACGTAACACCTAATCCGCTGGAAGCACCTGTTACGATTGCTGTTTGTCCTTTGATGTTAAAACACAAATCAGTTAACGGTTCGCTCACATTAAACACCAATAACCTGTTTTTCAATAACAATTTAAAACTTCTGCAATCTAGTTTTATTTAAGCCGAGAGTTTTCTCTGTGCAGGTTTATAGAAAAAACAAAAGGGAAAATGGAGATTACTTGTAGGGTATGAATTCTTTGCCTAATAGTTCTCTGCCGATGATTATCCGTTGAACGTTCACCGCGCCCTCTGCGCCGATACAATAGGACATTATTCCCCTAACACCCATCTCAAGCGGGCACTCCTTGGTGTAGCCGTAAGCTCCGAACCACAGCATCACGTTTTCGAACACTTGCATCGCGAACCGTGGAATCTTCAACTTACATGCCGAAATATACTTGGTCACTTCGAGCGCCGAGAAACGGTTCTCTTTGTACCGTTTGTCCATCATCCAAGCGGTTCGGTAAATCAGCGAACGGTAAGCCTCAAGGTCTGACCACATGTCAGCGAGTTCGAATTGTATACCCTCAAATTTTCCAATGGGCTGCCCGAAAGCTTTGCGTTCTTTTATGTACTCCATGCCAAGTTCAAGCGCGCGTTGCGCAGCACCTACGCAGACTGCACCGATGAGTATTCTTGCGCCGTCGAAGCCTTCCATAGTCACGTAAAAGCCGTTCTCGGGTTCGCCGATAACATGATAATCAGGCAATCGCACGTTCTTCATCAGAAAACCGCCTGTGCTTATAGCCATGCGTCCCATGTCTTCGAAACGTTTCATGGGCTCTACGCCGGGAGCGTTTATTGGCACGTAAAATCCCGTCATACCCTTGTGCGTAGCCTTGGGGGACGGTGGCGGTGATGTTCTAGCCAAGACAAAGTAGCCTCCGCCCATTTTCTGTGCCTCATCAGTGCCGCTGATGTAAGTTTTTTCGCCGTTCAACACCCACTCATTTCCTTCCTTCCTAGCCGTTGTTTTAAAGGCAGCAACGTCTGATCCACCGCCGGCTTCGGTTGTAGCAATGCCGATGAACGCGTCGCCTTTGACAGCCTTGCGTATAACCATGTCACGCACTTGCTCAGTGCAGTAACGGTCGACCACGAATCCCCACGATGATTCGACGAGGAAGAAAACCGGAACGGCTATGCTAATGTCTGCGTAGCCCAATTCTTCAGCGGCTATACAAGCGGTTATCCAGTCGGCACCGGTTCCACCGTGTTCTTCGGGTGCGGTCATGACGAGTAAGCCCAAGTCGGCTAATCCTTTGATAATTTCACGGGGCATCTCTGCTTTCGTGTCCATTTCTCTGACCTTTTCAAGCGACAGATTCTTGGAGCACCATTCACGTACTGCATTGCGAAACAGTTGTTGTTCTTCTGTGAAAGCGAAATCTACCATTCTTTTTCACCATTCCTGCTTAGAATTTGCGAATACTACGCACACGACTATAATAACGTTACCACAGACGATGAACCCTTTTAACCAAACAACGATCTAACCGTTTGGAGACGATAAAAA
The DNA here is from genome assembly GCA_038826685.1 of Bathyarchaeia archaeon. Classification (GTDB taxonomy): domain Archaea; phylum Thermoproteota; class Bathyarchaeia; order Bathyarchaeales; family SOJC01; genus JABFQO01. Next base: position 1,956 of record JAWBOF010000090.1, on the reverse strand, counting down.
GATGCACAATATAAAAACGATTTAATGAAAAAATAAATCTACCCCTACTCCACATATGCGATGGTTCTGCGGTGCAGAAAAGTTGAAAGAAAAAACCATCACCATGCTCTCATTGATTACGCTGATCGTTTTTGCAATTGTCGCCCTTGTATCGGCACAGTTTGGTCAAGGCAGTTGGAAATTTTTACTAGCATGTTACCCGCTTCTTGTGATTCTCGTAGGCGTCGCCTTCTTACGGCAAAGCGGCTTGACGATGGCTTTCGTAGGCTTAATACTCACCATAACACTCGCCATCTTCCAATTCGGCACTTCATTAGAAGTCGCGCTGGGCGCCTCAATTTACGGGTTTATAAAAAGCTTCGGAATATCCATCTCCGTTGCTGCGACTATGCTGATGATTTTCCTCATGCGCGAAGCAGGGGCGTTAGGAACAATTTCTAAGGTTATTAAACAGCAAGTCATGGGTAAAGAAATTCAAGCCTTGTACATCGGCATAGGCTTCGGTTCATTCCTCACATCGCTCGGCGTGGTCACTCCGGCGTTGTTCCCGCCTTTCCTTGTTGCCATGGGGTTTGCCCCAACGTCGGCTATCGCCATCGCCGTGCTTGGTTATGACCCGACTACGAGTTTTTCTTTGCTTTCGATTCCAATAACCCTTCCAGCCCAAGTCGGCGGGTTAGACCCGATAGAGTTTGCTTTCAAGATTGCCATCTTTCTCCCGCTTGTTTCCACTGGCTTTGCTTTTGCGATTCTTTGGGTAGTCGGCGGAAAATCTTCTATGCGTAATGCTGCGGTTCCCGCAGTGGTGTGTGGTCTTACCTTGGCGTTAGCATGTTTAGGTGCTGTTTCGTTAGATTATTTTACGGGTGTGGAGTACGTGCCGTTGCGAATAGTGGGCGTAATCGCTGGTCTCGCAGCCATGGCGTCGCTCTACATTTACCAGAAACTTAAACCACAAGCAGAAAAATCTCAAAAAAACAACGATTACCCTGAAATGAAGGAGATTTTGCGCGCTTTTTCACCTTGGTTAATACTCGTTGCGCTTGCAGCAACTGTGAGCGTTCCGCAAGTAGACGCCGTGTTGAAAAATGCTCTCGGGAACTTGGAGAAAATTACGATTTTTGCCGACCAAGTTGTTGATTTAGACATTCTCTCGCAGATTTACACGTGGATTTTCGTAGCCATTTTTCTGTCTTTGCTCGTGCTTCGCCCAAAGAAGAAGCAAATCAAGGATTCATTGAATTTTTGGCTTAAGCGGTTTACGGGGCCATTCCTCGCCTACGGGATCTATTTTTCTATTGCCTTTGTGATGGCGTGGTCGGCTATGGGAATCGTTGATGGCCATTTAACTCGGACAAGCATCTACGATTTGCAAAACATGAACGTCATCTTGGGCACTACGTTGGCAACAATTTTTGGCGCGGGCTACATTTTCGTCGCAGCATCGCTTGGTCTGTTCGGCGCTATCGTAGGCGGCTCGGAAACCAGTTCAAACGTGCTTTTCCTGAATATTCAAAAAACCGCCTCAGACAACATCGGGCTTGGGCACAATGGATTTATGACTCTGTATGGAAGCCACGCGGTTGCAGGCGGCATAGCAAGCGCTGTTACGCCGGCAAAGATTAACAACGCCGTAGTCACAATCGACGAAACTAAACAAACAGAATCTTTCATAATGCGAAAACACTTAATTGTCGCTATACTTCTCACCGTAGCTACAGGCATCCTCACGGGCTTTTTCGTATCAATGGGCATCTAACAAGAAACCGTAGTGTTTTGTCCTATTCAGGAAGGCAGCATTACGTGAATGTATCATCTTTACAATTAATCGTGGTAATTGTATCAAAAAATAAAATTTTTGATTTCCATATGCCCATAAAATATATAAACTCCATAGCATCAATTGAAACATATGAGATGCTCACGCGTGCCTCCCCCCTCCTCTCTTTTCTCCTG